>JAOZIF010000137.1 GCA_026014495.1 Candidatus Bathyarchaeum sp. | reverse complement strand
TTTTTGTTAAGTTAAAATAAACTGTGAACATTTTTTTGTTCTTTTTTGCAGATTATGCCGCGACTGAGTCACCTGTGAAGCCCACTTTTGGGATAAACATGGAGTGTCCAGTTGATGACTTAGTAGCCTCGCCATGCGTCTGGATTTTTATATTTCACTTTCAGTTTGTCGTTGGCAAAGAGTGCATGCAAAAATGCTTCGAATTCTTTGTCTGAAAGGCGTTTGGTTGACACTGTAACTCCCAAGTTTCTTTAGGTGTGTAGTCATTATATACTGTTACTTCGGCACAGAAATATTCAAAAAACAGATATACTGCTGAGCAGATTTAACAAAAAGTGTAGTTGCAGAATAACTATATCTGCGTGTGCTACTTTTTTGTTAGTTGCTCAAAAGGTAACATCTGTTTAACTTTAAACAAGGAGTGTGAGTGAAAAATGGATTATGAAAAACTGTTCGAGTTAGCAAAACCATATTTGAAACAAAACGAGTTTGGACTTCCCCACACCCGAAGAGTCTTTACTATAGCACAGAAAAATTTTGAGATTCCAAAAAACTTGGAAGACTTGGTTTTTTGTTCAATAATCCTTCATGATATAGGAGGAAGCACTATCGAAAAACAGTACAAGGATGGCCCAAAAATAGCCGAATTATTGCTACGGAAATTAGGTTATGCTGAAAATTTTGTTCAAACAGTCTGCGAGATCGTCCGCACGCATCATGACCACCCAGAGCAGCCGTCTGAGGCTTTCAGGATTTTGTATGATTCAGACAAGCTGGTTATGTTTTCTCCAGAAGAGTTTGCTCATTACAATGTGAAGCAAAACTTTGACTGGAACCAAATCATAGACTTGATCTATTCTGAGCACATCAGAGGATTAGCTAAAAAACTTTTGAAGCAAAGAAGAACCGAAGAATAACAACGGATTTGAAAAGACAGTTGTTGATTAAATTCCGTAAAAAGGAAAGAAAGCTGCAAATTTCTTGAAAAAGCACCTAAATCAAAAAATTAGCTTAAAAATTTTTAAAAATCAAAAGAGTGTATTTCAGATAAACAGTATAGACGGGGAGAGATGAACAACTCGTGAATAAGATACTTATCATAGGGTCGTCAGCTCACGAGAACGCAGATAATATTGACTGGACACAACCGTTTCAAGATATAGAAAAGTATGACTGCATGCTAATTGATCTTACTTCATTTCCAAAGAATTATCCCCCACTTCTGTTCACTAATATTGGTATACTGAAAAGAACATCTCGCATCTTCATTCGAGACAATAAAGAAATCTTTTGTGTCATGGACAAGCCATTCAATATTTTGTTTAAAAAAATTCCTCTAAACTACTCGTGGATGCCTTTTCCACAAAAGCTAACAATGAACCCCATGTTGCTGGGACTAACAATCAACAATATACATGAAAGATTCGCAGATTATATGAAAAACGTTGAAAAATGGGATAACGAAATATACTGGAAAAATACAGCTAACTGCAGTTTTGAGTATATTGCAACTAACAAAACCCAACAAGCAATAGCCGCTACAATAACAATGAACAGCAGAGGAAAAATCCATTTCTTGCCAAAACCCGAAAAAAGCAATCACAACAAAGCAATAAACCTGTTAATCAAGCTAGCCACACAAAAAGAATCAAAAGAAGATTCAGAGTTAAGCACTATAGATATTCCAGAGATTAATCAAAGTGAAAACTTGCGGAACATCAGTGTACTAGCTGGAAAACACAGCAACTTGTTCTCAACAGACAATAAAAAAATCACAAAAGCGGTTCAAGTAGTGTTAAAAGATTTGGGCATAGCAACTAATCAAACCAGCGAATTTGATTTAACCGATTTGAAAGGTAATATTGTATTTAAGGTAACTTCAACAAAAGGAAAAGTTGATGCTCAAAACGTTCAACTTGATCAAGTAACACGATTTATTGAAAAGCAAAGAAAAAACGAAAAAATTGTGTTTATAGCAAACACTTACCAAGAGTTACCAATCAATAGCCGAACAAGCAAAGAGAACATTGATTTAGCATCAAGTATTTTTCTTGAAGCCCACAAAGTGATGTTTTTAACAACTTTGAGTTTGTTCCATCTTTGGGAGAAGACAATTTCAGGTCAAATCACTTCCCAAGAGGCTGTTTGGCTAATCGAAAATGAAAGTGGTGAAACAGAGATATGAATCAAATACTTGTTTATGGTTCCCATGCGGTTAGCATCCAGCAAATCTCAAGATCACTGTGACCTTGAGCGCGCCAGATCTCAATAATTTCATCAAATACGTCAACAGATGAATCTTTAGTCAAACGGTATCGCCAGCATCTATTCTTCCAATGTTTAATGCATATTACTGTAACATGTCTTAGAAAGCAGTTATGAAACCGAAATTAAGATAAACAATCAAGAAAACAAAAAATGTAATTTCGTTATTTTCTCACACACTACCTTTTTTACGGATTAAATAGGTCCCAAAACCCAAGAAAAATCTTGAGGGACTGAAAAAAATTTAAGCCAAATCAGCCATAGTATTATTTATGGTTTCTAAAAAAGTTCGTGCATACGTGTTAGTGGAACTTTTCCCCGGCAAGGAAAAAGAGTTCTGTGAAGAAATCATGAATAAAGGGTTAATTTTAGACTCAAAAATAGAACGGACAGACTTTGTTCATGGGCATTACGATTTTATTTGCATATTGAACGGAGAAATCCATGACATCGACAGCAGAATCATAGAACTAAGGAGGTCACTGTATATCCGCAAGACGGAAACCCTGATTTGCTTTGACCTGTTCACTTGGGACGAAATGCAATGCAAAGTAAATGAGGAACAGAAAACCCACTGACAAATTGTGTTCGGGGCTAACGGTTACCACAAACCCAAAAAATATGCATATTTAACCTAGTTGATTCCACTGGTAAGACTAAAGATACAACATTGAATGAAGCTATTTGTTTCTGCTAATTTTTTTGTTGTAACTTAATCATGAGAATAATGATGCGAAAGAGTTTTAGCCAAATTATTTGGTGACATTTGTATTATAGGTTGCTGGGTACCTTGAATAGGGATAGAACCACGGTTTTAGAATGGTTTAGTGTGTTTGTAGTTATTGCCCTGTTTTCATTCTCTTGCTATATTGGTGGTGTGTATGCCAAGTCAGAAACAGTATTCACTAAACTTGACACTTTTGACATCCCTCTAAACAACAGCTCTATTAGCTTTGCAACTGATGGCACTTATGAAAAAGCGATTTTAGACAACAACGTATGGAACTTTGACAATCTGCGTTTTGAAGACTCTCCAAATTCAGAAATGTATACTATAAAAATCTCCGCTGAAGACTGCAAATTGACTATAACTTACTGCCGAATTTACAATAGTACCTTTGCAGGACAACAAGCCAAGGGAGCAAGGCTTAGATATACTGTAATTGGACGCGGCACCCAATTCTTTGATTTTGGTCTTGACCCAAAAGGTGGCGATTGGGGCGTTATTTTTGATGACGAATATATGAAACAAAATGAAGAATGGAGCCTTTCTACTGAAGGAACCCTGACCATAATGGGAGCTACTGAAAATGTTACCTTGTCCTATTATGGTTTTCCTGAATCTTTTGTAAACACAATAAATGGAAGTGACAATTCAATTTTAAACCAACACTCAGTTGTTATTGTAATAACAATTGTGTCAGCTATTGTTGTACTCTCAGCAGCCGTTATTATGAAAAAAAAGGTTGAATTTACTTATTGAAAGTAAGGTCTGTTTCCAGATTTGAGAAGACTCATATGGTGTAAAATAGGATGACTTTGGAAAATTCCACTGCATGGATATTGGCGGTATATGTTACAGTTGTGTTGATATGTACTATTGTTATCCTCAAATTTACAAAAAATAAAACTAAAAGAGTAAGTAATCTTCGGTTTTTTATTCAGATAGCTGCATTAGGAGCAATTTTTATGGGACTTATTTTAGGTCCATTTGGTACACCAAGGTGGCTACCGTTGGGTATATCACCACGAGACCGCTTGGTTGCAACAGAATTTTTTGGCGACCAATTTCCTGATGGCCTTTCCGTTCCGGTTTTAGCTTGTTATTATCCTAATGGAAGAACTGTAACTTGTCCTGTTTGGCAAATTCAAGCTTACATTTTTCCGTTTTGGGAAACTGGCCGAGGTTATGATGTTTTCTATTCTACTTCTGGTCTGGAAAAGTTGGCAATTGTTTTTGGTTTGGTTATTGCTATGTCCGTAGTTTTAGGCAGATTTTTCTGTGGTTGGCTTTGTCCATTTGGTTTGTACATGGATGTAATCAGTAGGATTCGCAAATTCTTTAAGGTGAGGCACCTAAGTTTATCCGATAGGACCAATACAGCGCTTGGTCAATTTAGGTTTGTTTTGATTGCGATGTTTTTAATTCTGAGTTTTATCTTTAGTTCATACGCTATTTTTGGTACAGAACTTATCTCTGGAACTATACCTGGGGGTCCTTTAGGAACTGAAGCTGGAATAGTTGGAGTTGTCAATGAGCCTTTTTGTTTAGTTTGTCCAATGAGGCCCCTTAGTGTTTTAATTGAATGTGCTTTGGGGTACATGAATTTTTCATATGTTTCACAAATAACTTATGAACCCCTTTGGATGACTGGCTTTTATGTAACGTCTATAAACCTTACTGTTTTAATTGTGGTTACAATTTTGTCTTTTGCATACAGACGTTTTTGGTGTCGAATCTGTCCTCTTGGCGGTTTAACTGCACTGTTTAGTTCTTTTACACCATTTAAGCAGATTGCCCTTACTAAATTGCACAAGAATGAACAGAAATGCACAAAATGTGGAATATGCAAACGTGTTTGTCCAACACAAGCTACGTTAATGTATGAAAAGAATGGTGGAGATGTAACTGAGTCACGATGCATGTTGTGCGTCAGGTGTGTTGAAATGTGTCCTTATGAAGATGCTTTGGCGTTTAAAGTCGCTGGAAAGACAGTTATGAAATCGAGAAACTGGTTATAGCCAAAAATGACTATATTTCACGTATTTCGCAGTTAAATGGAGACCTCTCTCGCAATCCGAAATCTAACTTCTGATTTCTACTTTCTCTAATAATTGATAAGCTAATTTTTGCTTATAAATACCAATTTTAGATGCGTTCTATTTTGAATATCACGGGTCTAAGTCCATCGATGCAACAGTTGATTGTGACGCCCTTTTCTTTAAACCATGGAAAATCGCAGCCAAAACTCAAAATTCGCACATCACCGCTAATAGACATCCACGCCTTAGTGCAGAAACCTTCGGGCATTTTCAGTTTTTCAACAATAAATTCTTGGCCTTCCTTAAACGTTTCACATGCACCAAACGCCTCTACATCTACAGGTGTTACGGGACTTGTTTTGAAAACTTCAGATGGACTAAACCGTTTCAGAACTGTTATTTTAATTCTATTTATCTTCGCCATAAAAACACCAAGGTATTTCGTAATTTGTTTCTTAGTTTTCAAAAATGATTATTAACATTTGTTGTTGGATTAAATTTTAGTCCAAAACCAAAAACTAAGGTGCATCTACGGAAATGGCTGTTAACTAAAGGTGTAGACATCATCACATCTCCCACAATCCGAAGTCCTAAATTCCGATTTCTACTTTCTCCAATTATTGATTAGCCAAACTATGATAAATTTTTAGAGAATTGTGTAAACGACGTAATTGAATTGTTTTCAATGTTCAAAAAAACTTGGTGGAGGGTCCCAATCATAAGTGGCAGATACCTTCGCCATTTCACCTGAATATTCAACATTTACGTCAAATGCTTCATATTGCCATCCTTTGATGTCCCCAATTGGAAATTCAGCCATTCTCAATAAGTTTCCATCAGCGTCTCTAACACTTACGAGTATAGTTATGTTGTGTTTTGTATTCAGACCTGAATTGAATATTGCACCTTTATAGTTGATATACTTGGAGTTGCCATCCTCGTTGCTTGTCCAATTGGCATTGACTAGAAAAGGTAATCCCTCTTTGAGGTGCTCATAGTTATCTTGAAGAATTTCATATTCCCTTTGAATTTTCAAACAATAACCACCAATTAATACTGAAACAACCAATATTGCCGAAAAAACAAGAAATGCCTTTCTTGTTCTCCATTTTATCTCAAATGAACTACTTTTTTTATCCGATGCGGCTGTTCTTTTATAAATAAAAAATAACGAGGCAAAGCCCCAAGCGATTAATGTTAAACCAAAGTAAGTGATACCATAATCGTTATGACTTACATTAAGGATATGTCCGATGCTTGTATTTGGAAAGAATACCACTATAACATAGCCGATTATCATCCCCCCCGCTGAAAGCGCTATTATTTTTCCTTTGTTCCAGCTTCTAAAATAGTTTAATCCCCCACCTTTGGTTAAGAATACCAAAGTAAAGATTGCCAAAGGGAGCGCAGTAAAGAAGAATATAGCGTTCAGATTCCTTAGAAAGACTGAGAAGACAGTATCTCCACTACCTCCAAGATTTCCCAAACAGTAGAGAAGATAGACATACAAATAAAATGCCATTACTCCACCTAACGTTAAGGAATATACTATTTTCAGAGGAGTTGTAAACTTCAAGGCAGAAGTTGATTGCATAAGAGATTCCTCAGTTACCCTACTCTTGCACCACAACATGAATTCTCAAAGTTCTTATCATTTGTGAATTCAAAATGTGTATTACCCTTCCGAAGTCTTGAGAAAGAAAATCTTCTTCCCCTTTTTCATTTAAACGTTAATAGTTAATCAATTGATTAAATATCTCCAGCAAAACTCCGCTTTTTTTAGTTTCAAAGAATAGTCTAATAGAACTGTTTTTTTAACGTAAACAGAAAAAACAACCTGTTCAGTTGTGGTATGCTTTTTTACAACCTATCCGATCTGCAAGGACCCCGTTATGGTAATTTACAAATATGTCGCTGTTAAAACTAATCAACGTTGCAAGAATCCGCAAAAGAGGCGAACCCGTCATTGCACTAGTCGCCAAACCAGAAATACGCAAGTTATAGGAAAGAATATTGACAGAAGTGCTTTATTTATAAAAATTAATCTTATATTTCGCTTTATTATTTGTTTGACGGATGCCTCAGTCAATATTTGAACCTAAATTTAATTAGGAGTTAATTTATTTATTGGCTAATCCGAAAGCTATTCCGATGAAGATAGGTAGCTTTTCATTTGTGAAGATAATGGTATAACTTGAGCCCTCGGGTCATTCCACAAGCTTTCAAATTCACGCTTTGCTATCGCCACTAGCGCTTTGCTGTCAGTCACAAGCCTACTTTGTTGCTGCTCTACCACTGAATTTAGAGGTATCCAGACTTCCTTGGAATCGATAATGCAGAAGCACAGCTCCTCTTCTAATTTGATCTCTCTTAAGTGGCAATTACTATTGAGGGGTGTTTTTTGCTTTTGGATTTCAATATATTTTTTATTCAAAGCTTTGTCCTTGACGTTATGAATAATAATTAAAATACGAATTTCTATTCCACGACAGGCAGCATTTCTTAGGTAATTCTGGTATTCCCTATCAACTTTCGACGGACTAATCTCATGCACAGGAATAACCAAGTCGTATTGAATCTTCATATTACTCATCGTCTCATGGACTTTGTTCCTGGCAATTTCACTGTTCAGATCTTCCAGAACCAAGACATTTGCACTTCGAGTGCCGTTGGTCAGGCTCATTTTTTCTTGTTTTGTTTGTTCAAAGATTTGTTTCGCATCTGCAATGGTCTCTTCTAAATGGCGCCATATTACCTGGAACTTATCTTTTTTTCTATCTAGAAGTAGGTTTAGACCTGTTTCTATAGGAATGGCCTCAACTCGCATTGGTTTGTTTATTGTTTTTACTACTAATCCCTTATTCTTCAAAGCAAGAAGCGTCTTGTAAACATCCTGTGAATGAATCCTTGTTGTTTCGGAAATCTCCCTAACGGTTGAGCATCCTGAGCATGCTATCGAAACGTAGATTTTAGCTTGGTTATATGATAAGCCAAATTCAATGAGTTTTTGTCTTAAGGTTTCTTTCAATTGGGTCATTCATATACACCTTAATATGCTCAGTCACTTCTTTATTGTGCTTATTAATTTTGTTAAATTTACTTAAAATTTTTTTCGTCTACAATCATCTAAAGCTAATTTTCTCGCAACAGTTTGTAAATTCTGTGGCAAGTGCCTCACTTTCCACGAACACCTAAATTCAGTAATGATGGATTAAACGTCTCAAGTACGGTTAGTCATAAGAGGCTTAACCTTGCTTACAAAACAAAAAAAGGAGAAAAAAAATTGATAAAAATAAATAAAAAAATTCTTTCATCCACATTTGCAGTGCTAATCATCGCTTTACTGGGAGTTTCAATATTCGCGTTTCAAACACCACTTATTTCGACGGCTCAAGCACAGTCTACTCAAATCACAACTATCCCAAGCAACTTGTTGCAATACGATTGGCCGACGCCTAGTGCCTCACCTACCGGTTCGTATTTTAGTAATGGACCAGCTCCAAGCTCGCCAAGCATCCAATGGAAAGCCCTAGATGAGCTTGGTGTTGTTGTTGGACCTTTGGTTGCCTTTGATGGCATGGTCTTCGCCCAAGTCGAGAATGCAACTATTGCTCTCGACGCAGCTACGGGAGACATCGTATGGAGGGCCGATGGGGTAGGTGGTTCGGCCCCAGCTTATGGATTTGGTTCTGGCATATGCAAGATCGACGATGACTACATGGTGATAGGAAGCACCTGTGTTCGCATAGCTGATGGAACAACCGTATGGGTTGGTCCGCCAGGATTCTCAGCACCCTATCTTATGTGGTGGGGAGGAGGTTATATTCCAGAGCTGAAAATGTTAGTGGACGCTAACTTTGGTTGGGATATGTCTGATCCTTCGCAACCGCCAACCCTGGCATGGAGCCATGCTGGGCAATATGATGGTGGCACTGCGTATCCTGTCTATGGTGATGGAAAGTTGTTCGTTGGATGCGCCGATCTTCACTTGAGAGCCTATGATGCAAAAACTGGAACTCTCATCTGGGAAACTCCAGCTACTGTAACCACTTTTGTATACGGAATGGCCTATGGCGATGGCAAGGTATTTCATGGCGGACTCGATGGCAACATGCGAGCTTGGGATGCTGATACAGGTGAGCTGCTTTGGACATACAACCCAGGCACTTGGTATGGACAGTGGGCTTCATCAGCGGCTTACGCTTATGGCATGGTCTATGAGAAGAACCAAGACACATACTTATATGCTATAAATGGGACTACGGGCGAGTTGGTGTGGCGAGCTAAAGGACCTGGTATTGGATATCCAGGGACAGTGGCAATTGCGGACGGAAAAATCTACTCCGGTATGGGTGAGAACATTTATCGGGACTTTCAAACCGGTGAATATGCCTACTCTGAATACAACTGTTACGATGCTTACACAGGCGAGCTCATATGGACGTTGCCCCTAGAAAACGGTGGTAACATGAACTACCAATGTATTGCCTACGGAAATCTCTACATCGTACCTACAGTGTCATCAACAGAAGTTGGAGTGTATACATATACACTTCGCGGCACAGAAGTTTGGTGTATCGGCAGTGAAGTTAAAGATTGGTCTATGTTATTTGGCGATCCAGAGCACACCACTGAGGGGTCAGGTCCGACAAACCTAGCGCTTAAGTGGAAGTTCAATTGTTCAGCTGGAATTGTATCCTCGCCAACCCTTGCAGATGGAGTGTGCTATTTCGGTTGTGTAGACAAAAAAATATATGCTATCGACGCTGCAACCGGCACTGAACTATGGACCTTCAAGACAGCGTATCAGGTCAAATCCTCACCCGCTGTGGTTAACGGCAGGCTATATACTGGTGCTGATGACGGAAACGTTTACTGTTTAGACGCAGCCACAGGTAACAAGATATGGCAAGCCGACGTCCCCGAAGACATACTAATCGATAGTACTCTTGTAAGAAGTTCTCCAATAGTTGCTGGGTGCAATGTATATGTGGGCGGCCTTGACGGCAACCTCTATTGCTTTGACGCCTCCAACGGTGATGTCCTATGGCAATTCCAAACAGGAGGACCTATCAGTGCCACACCAACAATAGTTGACAATGCAATCTACATATCCGCAACCACTCCGTCACCAAATGGCACATTATATAAGCTTGACGCTAACACCGGAAACGAAATCTGGAATGTCGCTATTCCTTACTTTTATAGTGTCGGGAACAACATGTTAGCATCACCAACAGTGGCAGAAGGCATGGTCTTCGTGCGAGGCTCGCACCGCTTTAATTACGCATTAAACGCAACCACAGGCGAAACTATATGGATGTACGACGGTTTACATAATCCTGGCACTCCTGAACAACTAGGTGGTGCTCAACAACGAGACGCTATTCTCTATAAATACGGCAGAGTATACTTCTGTGACTATTATGGTATAAGCTGCCGCAACGCCACTGACGGAACCGAGTTATGGTATACGTACCTGTCACGGGAGACTTTTTCCCCAGGCCTATCCTATGCCTACCAGAGAATATATGTCGTCACAGAAGCACAGGTCCTCTACGTCCTAGATGCGTTAACTGGAGAGAAAATCTCCTACTATGGAGAATTTAACGGCCATATATGGTCAACCCCAACACCTTACAATGGCAACCTGTATGTAGGATGCATTGACTGGGGCCTCTACTGCTTTGAAGAATCCAGGACTGCATCTTTTACCAGCGAAGCGCCATCTGCATCATTATCTTCAGAGCAGATAATGCTTAACACAATGGAAACCACCGAAAAAGCAGACATCTCCACAGAAACCGCCATCACAGCAGCAATTGCGGTCGCCTGCACAATAGGTATAGTCAGCTTCTACATACTCAGAAAACGAAAATAAACCAAAATTTTCCCTCCCTTCTTTTTTTGGGACTACAACTGGCATTGAAAGAATATGGGGGCTGAAAAGGCTCAGGCACAAAAAGTGAAAATAACTAAGCTGTAGTAGCTGTTTGTTGGTTTTTCATTTTTTCTCCTCTAATGCACATGTGCATGAGCCTCAGCAAACCCCAATTCTTCTTGCAAAAAATTGGTGCATAACCTCAGAATATGTCCACCATCTAAAATCAACAATTCAATTATTATTTCTTCATTCATCAATTATATTACCGTGAAAGTATTTCAATGGTATATACTATGGAGTTTTGCCCCGTTTCTTCACACTTCTCATCTTCAACACGATAAAACAACCCAAACAACCCCAAAAAACAGCCCTTTCCACAAAAGAAGCGCGAAAAATATGAAAAAATCCCGTTTCCCGCAACTTCGAAAAAACGCGAAAACAGAATCCAAAAAAATCCAACAGAATACTTCAAGGAGTCGTACGAAGTTACAAATCAAACTTTAGCAATCAACGAAGAAGAATAGCTAGAAACTTCAATAATCCGCGAATACAAAAAATCAAGTTCACGACATTTAGACATTGGAAAGCAACAATGACTTACCATAAAACCAAAGACATTCTATACGTCAAGAAAGTGCTTGGCCACAAGTCAATAAACAGCACATTACTTTACACGCAACTGATCAGTTTTGAAGGAGACGAATATGACGTAAAAGTCGCAGAAACTAAACAAGAAATTACAAAGCTACTTGAAGCAGGATTCGAGTGGGTTGGAAAAGACAACGATAACTTAACGTACTTCAGGAAAAGAAAGTAACAAAAAACTATGCGAATTTCTTCAAAACTGGCTATATTTCGCGTATTTCACAGCGTAGTTTTTTGACTATTTCTTCGGCTTTTGTGGGGTTTACTTTTAGGGTGTATAATTTTTTGGGGGTTCGAAGTTTGAGTTTGACTTCTCGTTCGAGTCTTTTAATGTTGCAGTATTCTGCTCTGTCCGCAATTTGTATGAATTTGTCAACGTCAAAGATTTCTTCAGGCATCTTATTCGCTCTCGCAGGTTCGTATAGTGCCGTTTCGTCTATTTTATCTTTTGTGGTTTTGGTTGGGTGTTTTTGGGTAATTTACACACAATCTCAATTATTAAGCCATAAGACTTAATTTATAAGTAAACAATTAACATACAGTAAACAAAAACGCAAGAGCGTTACAAAACGCTTACGTTAGCGCACACACACCCAAAACATAACCTGTGACACATTATGCCCATAACCAAAAAAGAATTTGAAGGAGGACAACTCCACAGCAAAGTAGAAGACGAAATACTCGCATTTCTCAAGGAACGCAAAGAAGGCGCATTCACATCTCAAGAAATAATGGGCGGAATACACTACCACACAGACTTTAGCACCCCCGAAATAACCAAAATGTCAACATTCTCCATAGCAGACTTTACCACACTCCTTCATAACATGGTCAGACAAAAAAACATCAAAACAAAAGTCGTCAGAAACAGAATGTACTACAGGATTATGGATACACACACCGCAAAATGCCCCAAATGCAAAAAACAGTTTGAACCAAAAAAAACATGGAAAATGGCTGGGCGACCAGACAAAAACGGTAAACGACTACAACTACACATAGGACTCTACAAATGCCCAAAAGATGGCACATTCCGAAAAGTCTTGGGCAAACAAAGAATCTAAACCTGCTTAGTTTCCACCAAATATCATGTTACTGTTTGGCGTTGAATTCGTCTCTGATTTTCATTTGACTTCTCTTTCTGCTGTAGCTAACCGAAAAATTGTGTGCCGAATCGCGGATTCTGCGCAACAAAAGCATCATCCTGCTGTTCTTGTTAAAGCGCCTTGAAGTTAGTTCGTCAGGCAAAAAGATTTCTTCATATTTTTTAGCTAGACCAATAAACGGAATCTGTAAACCAAGCGACTTCAACGCAGCCTTCGTAGCACTCACCTGTCCGGGTCCACCGTCAACTACAATCAAATCAGGCAACTGAGCCTCTTCATTAACTAAACGTTTGTATCTGCGGGTCACAGCTTCATTCATGCTGGCAAAATCGTCTTGTCCCGTTACAGTTTTTATTTTGTATCTGCGGTAGTTATTTTTGTCTGGATTACCATCTGTGAACCTGACCATTCCAGAAACCACGTGTTCTTTTCCTAAGTTAGAAACATCAAAGCATTCTATTATTCGGGGAAGCGCTGGCAGATTCAGGGCTGTCTGCAGGTCTACTAATGCGCTGTCTTCATCCAAGTTTGCTTCGATGTTCTTTTCTGCCAATTTTATCAACTGGAGTTCATCGCCCTCTTTTGGAACACTAAAATGTACAGGAGCAGTTCTCAGTGTCGAAAAGTAGTCTTCCAGCGCAGCTTTTTCTTTTTGGTCAGTCCATGCAGTCATGTTGAGCAGTATTTCGTGGGGTATCGGGTTTGTGTTATAGAATTCCTTCAAAAACTCCTGTTCAATTTGTGGCTCAAAATCTAGGGTGTACTCCTTTTTTCCCAAAAGCACACCCTTTCGCACTCCCATCTGAACAACTAACATCTTATCTCCAAGCCGCCTAAATGCAATAACATCTTGATCATATCTTCTATATGCATCAACAACTTGGTGTTGAGTAAGAAGCTTGATAGACGCCATCTGGTTACGTAACTCAAGAGCCCGTTCATACTCCAACTGCTGCGAAGTTTCTTGCATCTGCAAATTAAGTTGCTCAATTAGCTGTTCATAGTTACCCAAAAGAAAAGAACGTGCTCGCTCAACCTGTTCATTGTATTGCTGTTGGGTTACATTGTCTGTGCATGGTGCATTGCACAATCCAATGTGAAAATTTAGGCAGGCTCGTTTTGGAAATTTTTTGCAAACCCGTATTTTGAAAATTTTAATTACTAATCGCTGAAGCTCTCGCCGTAAGTATCCTTCAGTGTAAGGACCAAATATGTCCAGTCTAGAGGAAGGCTTTCTTGTGGTGAAGATTCTTGGGTATGCTTCTTTAGAAATTGCAATATATGCAAATGTTTTTGCGTCTTTGAGGTTCACGTTGTATTTTGGTTTGTGTTTTTTAACAAGTTTGTTTTCTAGCAGCAGGGCTTCAAGTTCGTTGCCTACTATAATCCATTCAATTGTTCTGATTTTAGGAACAAGCTGCAGTGTTTTTTGAGTGTGCTCTGAGTTTGAAAAATAGCTTCGAATCCTTGCTCTGAGGTTTTTTGCTTTTCCGATGTAGATAATTTCGTTTTTAGTGTCTTTGAACAGGTATACTCCAGGTTCAGTGGGAATTTCTGAACTGTTGAAGTTGGACGGCTCAGAGATTGAAATCACAATTTCAACAACCCATTCTAGTTTCTATTTGGAGCATTCTTTTAGGAACTTGCCCGTGTATGACCCGGCGTTTTTGGCGACTTCTTCTGGGGTTCCTTGGGCAATTAGTTCTCCTCCTGCTTCTCCGCCTTCAGGACCTAAATCAATAAGGTAATCACAGCTTTTTATAACATCAAGATTGTGCTCTATTACGTAAACCGTGTTTCCTTTATCCACCAAGCTGTTCAGAACCTGTATCAACCGTTTTGTGTCATCAAAATGAAGACCCGTTGTGGGCTCATCCAGCATGTAAACCACGTGACCAGACTTGTTTTTGCTTAACTCACGAGTGATTTTGATGCGTTGACTTTCTCCGCCCGAAAGCGTTGTTGAGCTTTGCCCCAGTTTGATGTATCCAAGCCCCACATCCAGTAGTGTCTGAAGTTTTCGCGAAATCGCTGGAATATTTTTGAAGAATTCTGCGGCTTCTTCCACTTCCATGTCTAGAACTTCGGCTATGTTTTTTCCTTTGTAGCGAATGCTTAGGGTTTCTTTGTTGTAGCGTTTTCCTTTGCAGTCACTGCATTTCACGTAAACATCTGGCAGAAAGTTCATTTCAATTCTGATAACTCCGTAGCCTCCACAGGTTTCGCATCTTCCGCCTTTAACGTTAAATGAAAATCTTCCAGGCTTGTAGCCACGCATTTTTGCGTCTTTTGTTTGTGCGAATAGTTTGCGTATTTCATCAAAAAGTTTGGTGTAAGTAGCAGGGTTACTTCGGGGAGTTTTTCCGATAGGCTCTTGATTGATTACAATAACGTTTTGGACATCCGATGGAACAGAAAGCGAATCATGTTTTCCAATTTTGTCAATGTGCTCCCCAAACTTTTGTCTCAAAATGGGCATAACCGTCAAATTCATGAGTGTACTTTTTCCTGAGCCTGAAACTCCTGTTATTCCACACAAAACTCCAAGCGGCAACTTTACTGTAACCTGCTTTAGGTTGTTCTCGTGGGCTCCCT
Organism: Candidatus Bathyarchaeum sp.; assembly: GCA_026014495.1. GTDB lineage: Archaea > Thermoproteota > Bathyarchaeia > Bathyarchaeales > Bathyarchaeaceae > Bathyarchaeum. The sequence goes on along the minus strand of JAOZIF010000137.1, from coordinate 56,665 downwards.
CTATTTCCATGTAACCTGCGGGTTTTCGTCTTTGTTTAGGTTGTTCAATCGTTAGTTTGCCTGAAAGATACCTGCCTGTGAGGCTGTTTTTGCATGCCATAATATCTGGAACTGCGCCCTGACAAACAATTTGTCCACCATGAACTCCAGCGCCTGGACCCATATCTACGACGTAGTCTGCGTTTAGAATGGTTTCTTCGTCATGTTCTACTACAATTAAGGTGTTGCCTAAGTCTCGCAGTTTATGAAGGGTGCTGATTAGTTTCTTGTTGTCTCTGTGATGCAATCCGATGCTGGGTTCATCCAAGATGTACAAAACACCCATAAGATTGCTTCCAATCTGGGTGGCTAAACGGATGCGTTGGGCTTCTCCTCCAGAGAGGGTTCTGGCAGCTCTAGCCAATGTGAGGTAGCCTAACCCAACGTTTTTGAGAAAGCCTAAGCGCTCATTGATTTCTTTGAGCACCTGTTTTGCGATTACAAGTTCTTTTTCGTTTAATTTAGAATCAAGATTAGCAAAGAACTCAACGGCTTGCTCGATTGACAGTTCGGTGACGTCGCTTATGCTTTTGTCAAGTATTCGCACTCCAAGGACTACTGGGCGCAAGCGTTTTCCTTTACAGGCAGTGCAGGGAGACGATTTCATGAACCGCATAATTGCCTCTTTTCTGCCTTCGCTTTCTGTTTGATGATACAACCTCATTGTCTGTGGAATGACTCCTTCCCAGCCGTTTTTCATCCACATGCTTGCGCCGTTTGACCAGCTTCCGTTTATTGGCTCTTTTGTTCCATACAAGAGCACATCTAGCTGCTTTGTGGTGAATTGGTTTATGGGAGTAAATACGTCAAAACCGTATTTTTTGCCAACAGCGGCAAGCTGTTGTACTCTCCAGCTTAGGTCCATTTTTCCGTAAACTGCGAGCGCGCCGTCTATGATTGATTTGTTTTTGTTGGGAATCACTAAATCTGTGGATATTTCTAGCGTGTTTCCTAATCCGTGGCATTGTTTACAGGCGCCGTATGGAGAGTTAAATGAGAACATTCTGGGTTCTAAGCTTTCAAACACTATTTCGGGGTGGTTTGGGCAAGCGCCAAAGGTGCTGTAGATTGTTTCATCCTCAAAACGTTCCACCTCTCTTCTTTGTGTGGTGTCCAGTTTCTGATCGATGAGAATCATTGTGCCTTTGCCAACTTCTAATGCTTGCTCAACTGCTTCTGCAATTCGTGAACGCTCTTCATTATCTATCTGAACAGTGTCGATTACTGCTTCAATCCAATGTTTTCCGTATCGCTCAAGTTTTATTTCGTTGATTTGCTCAGAATCATAGATTTGCTGGTCAACCCGAATCTTTGTGTAGCCATCTTTTTTCAGGTCTTCCAAAACTTTTTCATGTATTCCTTTAATTCCTCTGATAATTGGTGCAAGAAAAGTCAAAGTTTTGCTTTGCTCATTAATTATCAGGCTTGTAATGTTTTCTGGGCTCTGCGGATGAATCAAGCTGTCACATTTAGGACAGTGATGCACACCTATACGCGCAAAGAGTAAACGCAAATAATCGTAAATTTCTGTTACAGTTCCAACTGTTGAACGGGGGTTTTTGCTTGTTGTCTTTTGTTCAATAGAAATGGCTGGAGAGAGCCCTTCAATGGAGTCAACATCAGGTTTATCCATTAAACCCAAAAACTGGCGCGCATACGCTGACAGGCTTTCTACATATCTTCTTTGTCCCTCAGCGTATATTGTATCAAATGCCAGAGTCGATTTTCCTGAACCTGACAGTCCAGTGATTACAATAAACTTGTTTCTAGGTAACTCTACATCAACGTTTTTCAGATTGTGCTCGCGTGCACCCTTAACAAAAATACTATCTCTCATAATTTTCTCTTACCTGTTCTTAACTATCGTTTTAAAGTCACAGATTTTTGCTTTCTTTTTTTGCTGCTCTTTCTCTCTTCTTTGCCCAACACCCAATCTAAAGACTTTTCTAATTCTTGAATACGGTCTCTAAACATGATTGCTTTCTCAAAGTCTAGCCTAGCTGCGGCTGCTCGCATCTTCGCATCAAGCTCAATAAGCTGTGTTTGAATCTCAGATTTCGGCAGATGCTTAGTTCCTTTTATTGTTCTCTCGCTTTCAGCTACACTTTTCACTATAGTTCTTGGAGTAATGTTGTGTTTTTTGTTGTAGCTTTTCTGAAATATTCTCCTGTACTGGGTTACCTCAACTGCCCTGTTGATTGACTGCGTTTTTTCGTCAGCATACAAAAATACTTTCCCGTTCACGTTTCGGGCTGCTCTTCCAATAGTCTGAATAAGGCTCCGCTCATCGCGCAGAAAACCTTCTTTGTCTGCATCCAAGATGAAAATTGTTGAAACTTCAGGCACATCCAAGCCTTCACGTAACAAGTTTATTCCTACAAGAATGTCAAATTCTCCCGCCCGCAGTTGCCTGATCAACTCTATTCGGTCTAGGCTGTCAATTTCAGAGTGCATATATCTGACGCGAAAGCCCTCTTTCACCAGATAGTCGGTTAAATCTTCTGCCATTCTCTTTGTGAGGGTAGTAACAAGCGCTCTGTCGCCTCTTTCAATGGTCTTTTTTGCTTCGCCCATCAAATGCTTCATCTGACCCTCAATTGGATGAATTTCAACTTCAGGGTCAAGAAGACCAGTAGGACGTGTTATTAGCTGTACAGGTTCACCGCTGATTTGCAGTTCATATTCTGCTGGAGTTGCAGAAACAAACAGCGTTTTTCCCATCTTTTTCTCGAATTCCTCAAACTTTAAAGGACGATTATCAAAAGCGCATGAAAGTCGAAACCCATAATCAACAAGGTTCTTTTTTCGGGAATAATCACCATTAAACATAGCCCGCGCCTGAGGAATCGTTTGATGGCTCTCATCAATTATCAACAGAAAATCTTTAGGAAAATAGTCAACCAAAACAAAAGGAGGCTCCCCAGCGCTGCGACCGTCAAAATGGCGGCTGTAGTTTTCAATTCCTTTACAGTAACCCATCTCTTTAATCATTTCAATGTCATAGCTTACACGTTTTCTGAGCCGTTGAGCTTCAAGAGCAGGAAGATTAGGCAACTCTTCAGCCAATTCACATTTTATTCGCTCTAGTGCCCTTTTTTGTTTCTCTTCAGGAACAACATACTGTCTTGCAGGATACAAAGTAATTTTGTCAATACTAACTTTGAGGTCTCCAGTTATTGCTTCAACTTCTTTTATACTCTTGATTTTGTCGCCTTCAAACTCAATTCTCAAAATATCTTCTTCATACGAAGGAATAACGTCCACAACATTTCCTCGAACTCTAAATCTGCCCGCCTCAAGCACCTTATCGTTGCGTTCATACCGCATATTCACTAGTGCCTGCAGCAGTTCTTGGCGTTTCATTTGTTTGTTAACACTCAAATCTGCTGCCATGCCAACGAAGTCTTCAGGATTTCCTAAACCATAAATGCAGCTTATGCTAGCCACAATTATTGTGTCTTCTCTGCTGACAATGCTAGAGACTGCATGCATCCGCATTTTTTCTATCTGTTCGTTAATGTCCGAGTCTTTTTCGATGTACATGTCGGTTGTCGGCAAATAGGATTCAGGCTGGTAATATGAATAAAACGAAATAAAATATTCCACCCGATTGTTTGGAAAAAGTTCTTTTAATTCAGCATATAGTTGAGCCGCCAAAGTTTTGTTATGCGCAAGAATGAGCGTGGGCTTCTGAAGCTTGTTAATCACGTTCGCCATAACAAACGTTTTACCACTTCCAGTAATTCCAAGAAGAGTTTGCTTGTCGTTTGCTTCAAAGTTGTTAACAAGCTTCGCTACTGCTTCTTGCTGACCAGGAGACATCTTGTAAGGTGCCACTAACTCGAATCGCATACTACCATCCAACAACCAAAAAAGAATAAGCTTGAAAGAAAAGTACGCTCTTAAAAGGTTTTCAGTTTCTGCTTTGGATTAAAACATAAAGTTGCTTACCGCTATAAAGACGCGGGGGAACCGCAAATAAAAAGGGGGGTTGGAAGGTTTCCCTTTACTCGGCGGAGGGTTTGCTTAGGTAGACCCAGATTACTACAAAGAATGTAGTTATCAGAGCGCCTGCCATTCCTGAGATAACCCACTCTGCAGAGAAGATTAACGGAAAGTTAGCTACCAGCCAAGGCCACACCGTGTGAAAACCGACGTTTGCTACGATTCCGCCTACGAAGCCCAACAGAGCAAACACTCCCAGTATTTTTAGTCTGTCACTCATTCAATTCACCTTGCTTTTAACAGTTAAATCTTCGCGCTTTTGAGTGTAACTTACATAAAACTGTCTATTTTCGTATATGCGCCCCATCTCTCTTTCAATCTTAGCTTTAAAGCTCAAAACGGCGCTAGAACAGGCACATTGTGTCTGATATATATGTAAATGTTCGTTGCATATTAACAACGTAATAATACGCTTTAAACCCACATGCTTGCGTGAGGAATTTAGAATGTCAGAAAAATTTGCAAAAAAATGGGGAGAAGGAGTCGATGACACACCTCTCAGCAACAAAATTAAGGACGCCGTTCGCCCACCGGGTCCATTAAAACCAAGACTAGATTTCGCAGTAAAAAGAATGGAAATGCAGATACAGAAACTAGACAAAGCCGCAGACCGATTCACAGACCGCGACAAGGCAATCTTCCAGAAAATCGTTAACGCTTACACAAAACATGACATGGCACGCGCAAACGTCTTCGCCAATGAACTAGCCGAAATACGAAAAATGGAACGCATGATCATGCACTCCAGGCTAGCTCTAGAACAGATTGTTCTCAGACTAAGCACAGTTTCAGAACTCGGCGATGTAGTCAGTACCTTGGCGCCAGCAGTTAATGTGCTACGCAATGTCAAAGCAGGAATGGGTACAGTATTCCCAGAGGCAGAACGCGAGATTGGAAGCATCGGAAACTTACTCAGTGGAATCATCATGGATGCAGGCTACAACTCAGGCATGAACATTGATTTCCAGACCGCAGGAGACGACGCACAGAAAATACTAAACGAAGCAGCCACAGTTGCAGAGCAGAAAGTCAAAGAGAAGTTCCCCGACTTACCTACGGGAATGCCATCATTTGGCGAATCCCTGCAGAGCGAAACATAGCTCTGCAGTAAACATAGCTGTTCACGTAGAATAAGGAGGTGACACTGTGTCAAAACCCATTTCCAACCCCTTTCTTTTTGTTGGCAATCAAATAAAGGATGAGTATGGAAGACAAATCGGTCGAGTGGCATCATTCAAGGTAACACCCACAGGTCGGATAGATGGAATCTTTGTCGAACATGGTGACGGAGAGTTCCTTAGTTACACCAGTGATCAAATCAAAATGGATAACGGAAACCTAGTTATCTCGCCGACGCTCAAACTGAAAGCTAACTCTCTATGTCAAGAAATTCCATTAATCTGGAGAAAAGACAGGGCTCTAAATGAGCTTGTGGAAAAGAAGAAGATTCCGCCAGAAATGTATGATGACTTACACCTAACTTTTGAAGGCGCACTAAATCAACTAAAAGATAACGCCAAAGGACTTGTGAGTGAAATAGACAGTGAAGTTGACCGTTGCAACAAACAGATTCATGAACTGCATTCAGCTTTGATAAACTTGGAGATTGAACGCGAAATTGGCAGATTAAACGGTGAAACATACGATAAAGCTTTGAAAATAATCCAGTGGGGCTTAAAAGGAGTCAACGCAGAGAAAAGCGACTTAGAAGTTTTGAAGAGCAAATTATCTAATTTGCTACTTGGAGAGAAAACTACGCCAGCACCTGTAGTCCCACAAACAAAAGCACCCGAAGAAACTGAAACTCCACAGGTAACTACACCTGTTTCTGCAAACCTTCCTGAACCCCCAGTAATTATCCATGTGCGGAACCCTAACAAACAAACTTCCTAACCTTTTTTAGGTCTGTGAGGGACAATCCATCAAAAACCCTTTCCGTGCTTCTCCTCAATTTGAGAAGGTAGTTGTTGAGGCAGTACCCAAACTTAAGGCTCAACAATATAAATTAGGCCAAGTTATTGTCAAACTTACCCGAAGAGACAAAATTCTTTTCACAACTTGTGCAACAGCATTACAAGCAAAAAACAAGGAACGCGCAGCAATATTTGCTACTGAACTTGCTGAAGTCAGAAAACTAACCAAAGTTATCTATCATACTCAGATACTAGTAGAACGAACTATCCTGCGACTAGAAACACTCAAAGAATTCAATTCAGCGTTTTCAGATTTGAAACCAGTTATTACTAATCTTCAATCGGTAACAAAAAGCCTCAGTTCATTTATGCCTCAGATGGCCGTTGAAATGGAAAGGGTAAACGAAAGCATATTCGAGGTTATGACCATGTCCAAAATCGACTCCTCAAAACTTGAGGTGCCGTTGGACGTTAAAACAGAAGGCGGTGAAGAAGTTCTCGCAGAAGTCGCTGAGTTTTTGGAAGAACAAATAACAGAAAAACTTCCTGAACCTCCAACTTCTCCAGTAATACAAACGCCTCAGCGTCAACCTCAACAAAGAGTAGTACAGAAGAGACAGATGGTTGCTCTCACTGCGACCTGTTCAGAAATTTCTGAGCCTAGAATCTCCCAAAAAGTTGTATCATTTAAAGAAACAGAAATGAAGCGTGTAGCTTTGACAATCAATGAAGACTTAGAGCAGTCAGTCTTAGACTATGCAAAACGGCGTTCAGGTGACCTTGATATTGATCAATGCGCTACTGAGTTACAAGTTGCATGTGGGGAGATTGAAAAGGCATTAGAAAGTCTGGGCGTAAAAGGAAAGATCAAGATTGCGTCGTGATTCATATGAGTGCGTCTCAAGAACTTGAACAAGCGGCAACGAAATACGCTTTGGAGGCCGTCCGCCTTGACAAACAAGGGTCAAAGGGGATGGCCATTACAATGTACCAAAAAGGTATCTCAACTCTGCTGAAACTTGTCAGATTATACCCGAATTATGGCTTAAATTCAGTGTATATCCAGCGTGCACAAGCATATCAAGAACGGATAAAGGCTTTGCAGGGAGGCGGTCCAGTTCAGCCGTTTAATGGTAATGGTCATTCGCAGCCGGAAAGGACTGTTGAGATGGCAGATAAGCAGCCAGAAACAGGAACTACTGACGAAAAAGCAAGCTATGACGAGTTGGTACTCCAAGAGAAACCCAACGTAAAGTGGAACCAAGTTGTTGGACTAGAAACTGCTAAAAAAGCCATCAAAGAAGCGATTGTTTATCCCGTTGAGAGACCTGACCTGTTTCCTTTGGGTTGGCCACGGGGAATACTTTTGTTTGGTCCTCCGGGCTGTGGAAAGACGTTGATGGCGGCTGCTGTTGCAACAGAGATTGATGCGGCATTTGTTTCTGTTGATGCTGCTTCGATTATGTCGAAGTGGTTAGGTGAAGCGGAAAAGAATGTGGCTAAACTGTTTAATCAGGCACGAAATACTGCGAGTAATGGGCGTCCTGCTATACTGTTCATTGACGAGTTGGATTCGCTGATTGGTATGCATTCTAATGAGGTGGGTGGAGAAACTCGAGTTCGTAACCAGTTCCTAAAAGAGATGGATGGAGTCATGGACAAGGGTAAGAACATCCACGCGTATGTTATTGGAGCAACTAACAAGCCTTGGGTTCTGGACTGGCCGTTTATACGTAGGTTCCAAAAGCGGATAATGGTTCCTTTGCCCGATTATGATGCTCGATTGCACCTGCTAAAGCTTTACACTGAGCACCTGAATCTGTCGACAGATATGGACCTTGATGAGTTTGCTAGGTTAGCTGCTGGTTTTTCTGGAAGTGACATACGTGACATTTGTCAATCTGCACATCTACGAGTTATTGGAGAACTGTTTGATTCAGGTAAAGCTAGTGATAAAGATGCTAAACCTAGACCTTTGTCTATTGCGGACTTCAAAGGAATCTTAGCGGATAGAAAGCCCAGCGTGTCTCCACGGGTTATCTCGACATATAACGAATGGTCTGAAGCCTTCAAAGCGCTCTAGAATGAAACTGGGAGGTTAAGTGAGCTCATGATAAGTGGTCTTGGAAAGGCTCAGAGAGATGTCAATTCCTCTGGCATTACAGAAAAACTCCTTTCTCCCTATAACAGTGCTTTCTCTCTGAATCCCAAAGTGCCACTTGAGTTTGCTAATCGTTTGTCATTTTTTTGATGACAATCGAAACCTTCTCTTCCCCTTCTATTTTTGTGCCTTTTAAACTTCCAACCATACCCAGAACAGAGTTTCTTACAATGTCTTGAACAAACTCGCCTAAAGGCAAGATTTTTTCGTCTACCTGTATTGTAATTTTTTCGTTGCGCTGTCGTTTTCGTTCTATCAGAACTGCAATGTTTTTGGTTACCAACTCAACAAGTTTTTCTGGTTCTTTCATAGCATTTATGATCGGAAATTCTGCTTCAATTTTTTGGTCTGAACTGTGGGTAATGAAAGCCATGATGTTTTTGTAGCGGTTAAGAGCCTCTGACGCTTCGGAGGCTGTTTTGATTGCCACTACTTTGGGTATGGTCATGTCAGGTCCAACTAAATCTTTGAAGCCTTCGATAATGATAACGTCTAGTTCATCTGGGAACTGCGCGATAAGCTGTTCTAGAGTATATTTTTTGGTGACAACTTTTTTGATGGTAGTTAATTCATTGGGTGCTACGCTTAGGATAGTGCTTGCTCCAGCATTGGCGTGTCTCCATGTGTCTTTTCCTTTTGTATCTATGGTGAAGTCTGGTTCAGGAATGCGTTTTGCGGATGCTACAGTATACCCGTTTTTGGTTAATCCCTGAATCAGGGCTTCTACCGCCGTGGTTTTTCCGGAATTACTGCTTCCAACAACAGCAACTATGACTCGGTTAAACATGTCAGGTTCTTCCTATTTGTTCTAAATAGTAGAATTCTTAGATTTAAATTGCGCCTAAAGTCAGCAGGTTTAATCGAAAAGTAGATGAGATTCATGTTACATTTTTAGCTCAACAAACTTGACGAAGGAAACAAAGCATGAAGATTTTAGCACTAGACATAGGAGCTGGAACAGAAGACATCCTACTTTATGATGATGAAAAGGCGAATGTCGAGAACTGTATAAAGATGGTTTTGCCATCTCCATGCCAAATTTTTGCATCACAAGTAAGAACTGCAACCAGTCAATACAATGACCTTTTTGTTAAAGGAGACACGATTGGCGGAGGACCGCTTTCGCATGCCCTAAAAAAACATGTTGCAGCAGGACTCAGAGTCTTCATGACAGAAAATGCTGCATATACCGTAAGAAACAGTTTAGATCAAGTTAAGGAAACAGGAATTGAAATTGTCCAAGATTGTGAACCAACAAATTTTGAAGGCGAAACAATATTTCTAGAAGAAGTAAACATCAAAAAACTGCACGAACTATTGAAGCATTTTGATGAACCTTTTTCGGACATAGATTATGTTGCCATCGCTGTTCAGGACCACGGTGTTTTTCCTAAAGAAATGAGCAATAGACAATTTCGCATCAACAAAATAAGAGAGCGGCTGGAAAAAAATCCAAGACCTGAAACATTTGCTTACTTGGAAAACGAAATCCCAGAATACTATCCACGGATGAAGTCAGCAGTTCAAGCCTCAAAACGACAGCTACAAGATGTCCAAGTAGTGGTCATGGATACGTCTCCAGATGCAATACTTGGATGCTTGATGGACCCAGCAGTAAAGAATGCTGATCCTATTCTTGTAGTTAATGCAGGTAACGGGCACACCATGGCTGCGATAGTTGCAGATGGAGAGGTTACTGCAGTGTTAGAGCATCATACGCGTCTTTTGAATCCGCAGAAGATGGAGAGAACTTTAATTGATTTTGCGGATGGAAAACTCAGCGATAAACAAGTTTTTGATGATAATGGGCACGGCATGTTCTATCTGAAAAAGCCTCCAGGTTACTGTAGACTCGAAAAGATTGTTGTTACTGGACCTAACAGAAAGATTTTGGCACAAACAAATCTTCCAGTTCATTTTGCAACTCCAGCAGGTGACGTGATGATGAGCGGCACAATCGGATTGGTTGAGGCAACAAAAAGAAGAAATGCTCTAGTTTAAGGTTTGTAACCGTTTAGATTATTGAGGGCTAGTACTGCCTCTGTTATGTCCGCTGTTGTTCCGGGGCTTAGGTTATTGTCTGGGTCTCTGAGTTGGCTATCAAGTTTCATGAGAAGGTTTCTGCCCAAAGGCGTGGTTAAGCCGCCTGCATTTAAGACCTCTTTAGCTTCGGCTGAGATGCTTTCCGATTTAGATTGACCGACCTTTCTGGAGATAAATGTGTCAGGAACTTCTGAGAGAATCTTCATGAAAACATGAACAGTAGCTGTGTTAATGTCTCCAGTTTCTTTAAGTTGTTTAATAAAATATGGATAGCCCAAATCGAAAGTGATTGGGTAATTGTTTACCCATTCAGAGGCTATGGAATCGTATGTGCTGGCAATCTTGAAGGTATCCAAAAGGGTTACACCTTCATCTATAATCTTCTTCTTTGAGGCAGGGTCTGTTACATCCAGTTCCTTAGACTTGTTTAAGCCCCCAGGATTAACAAGAGCTATAGCATCATAAAGTTCCAAGGCATCTTGTGGAGTTGTCGACTCAACAACTACTTTGATGTTTTTTCTGAGCTTCGGCAAAGAAAAACTGTTACGAACCATTCCCGCCGCAACCGCTATGGGCGCAAGAATAATTATCGCACCCAACAGCGTATTGCCGCCATTTTGGCTTCCTAGCATGCGGCTAACAGCATCTTTGATTATACTCCCAATGCCCACATCTACAGCAGCTATTTCTCCGTTTGAAACCCTGATTCCTTGTTTGGCAGCACATCTAAATGATGGCGCTATTGCAACTGCTGATGCAAGATAGTGCTCAAAGGTGGTTGACTTGAAGTCTGCGGTTCTGTGAACGTTTCCAGGTTTTGGGTAGCCACTAACCTCTAAGAGTATTCCGAGTTCTAGGCATCTAGAGATGAAATCAGATTTCTCTGTGGGTGGAATATCATTCATTGTAAATTACCTAAAGGTTGTTCTCTCGTCACTGGGTCAAGTGTAACTTAAATTAGTATAGGAAAAAATCGTATCCAAAAAAAGAGCGCCATATTAGGAGACTAATAGAGGTTCATTGTTGAAATCAACCTTTTTTCAGAAAAACAAAGCATCATTTGAGATGCAGTAGCCATTTTGTAGGTTAAACGCTTTTAGCCTTAATCTGCCTAACTTACTGTTCGGATGGGAATCTTTTATGACCAACTACACAGTTGTTTCCGCAAAACTACCCGACCAACTATACAAAGAACTTGCACTACGAATCCCCGAAGGCGAACGAAGCACATTCATCAGAGAGGCCATACTAGAAAAACTCGAAAAAACTCCACGACCAGACAAAATCTTTCAACTAGAACAAAGTCTAAACAAACTAACAAAAGATGTTAACAAAATAAAAGACACACTAGCCCAACTAGAAATCCTCACACACGAAACAGGAAAAATAAACCCCCACATCTTTTGTATCGACGACACAGACACCAAACTAATAAACCGCCTCATAGACCACAGAGGCGCCACAACCACCGAGCTCGCAGAATTTCTGGAAACCAACCGCTGGCTTGTTCTCAATAGGCTTAGAAAAATTGAGAAAGCATCCAAAAAACAACTAGGAAAATCCATCATCGAATACTATCCTGGAGTAAGGGCTAAAAAAAGAAAAGCATGGTGGATAAAAGAAGACATGATTGAAACCTAACCTCACTGTTGGTTTACATAACCCGTTTTTCCAAAAAGTAGTGACACAACAAAACTTTAAGTTATACAAAAGGGCTTGATGAATAAAAAGTGGGCCCGTAGCCCAGCCTGGATTAAGGCGCCGAACCGTCCTCTCGTGGAGCGGTGCGTAAGCCTCCGAAGCCGGAGACCCGGGGTTCAAATCCCCGCGGGCCCGCCATCTTTTGTTCAGAGCTTGTTTTTTGGTGTGTTTTGTGCTTGAAAATCGGTTTTTTCTCTTTTATCAGTATGGAATTTACGGTATATGGACGGTATATTTATAAAATAAATCAGCTTATAATGAATTCAAGTGACACCTAAATTGGATATCATTCTAGTCTGCGACGTAATGATGGACTTTGAGGGCTCAATCCGCCCAACAATGTGCCTAGCCACAGAACTAACCAGAAGAGGCTGCACAGTCTCCATGATTTCACCACTGATGTCCGACACCGTTGAAGACTACCTCAACCAAAACAGCATCATGCCCATAAACTTACGCGCCAAACTATTCTCCAAAAACCTTGGATTATCCCTGTTGTGGTTTGAGACTTGGGCGCGAGAAGCCTTTTTGAAGCTGAACTCACGAAGCATCGACAACAATTCTTCGATAACCATCAATTTTTCACAGGTGATTTCTGTACCTGCGTCAGCATGGTATCTTCAGGGGCCTCCATACATTGCCTTAAAAGACTTAGAGGCCGAGCTTTCAGCAGGATTCAGGGTTGCCTACAACTTCTTAAGACCCGCCATAGACTATGCAGATAAACGACTTATTAATCGTATGAACAAGAGTTCATTATTAACTATCGCAAACTCAAAGTTTTGTGCTTCAATGTATTCAAAACTTGGACTAAGAGTTTCTAATGTTATTTGTCCGCCAATTGACTGCCAAATATTTACTCCATCAACATCAAAGCCAACATCGGATTATATTTTAACCTATTTTGGAAAAGAAACCAAATTTTCGACCGTAAAAAAGATAGCAGACAAAGGCATCAAAGTCAAGGCGTTTGGCTCAAAGCTGCCAAATTTACATAGGGGCATAACAAGGCATCATAACATCGACTTTTTGGGACACATCTCTACTGAAGAACTCGTGGACGCATACTCAAATGCTGTTTTCACAATTTTTCCGTTCACTCATGAACCCTTTGGTTATGTGCCACTAGAAAGCATGGCCTGTGGAACACCCGTGCTCACATACAATCTGCAGGGACCTATGGAGTACGTAATTGACAAAGGCACAGGTTGGCTTGCACAAACCGACGATGAGCTTGTACAAATAGCTGTAGACTTGTGGAAAGAAACATATCCGCAGCATATGCGAAGCGCGTGTGTGAATGAAGCTTCAAAGTTTGACACGAAATTCTATGTTGAAAAATGGCAGAAAATACTGGACGTTCTATGTAATCGTTCCCTTGCGTTACATCCAACAGATACTAACCAAACAGGAGTGACAAAATCTTGAAACTGCTACATCTAATTAGTGAAAAACCACCAGTTATCAGCGGATTTTCTAGGGTCATAAGCAAACTTACAGAGGAACTCACAAATATGGGCCATGAAGTGCATGTGCTATGCGCCAGAGACTGCAACATAAAACTAGTTGGCGACATTAAACTCGTTACTGGTACAGACAACATACACCGCTACATAAGAAATGGCAACTATGACGTCATAAACATTCATGGACACACCCCAACATTCTCGGATCGGTTGCTGCTGGACTCTAAACTGTATGGAAACCGAGTTGTTTATGTCCTTCACTGCATGGTCAACTGCTACTTCAAGCCATTATTTACACTATACAATAGCGTTTTCAATAACGTTCTGCTTAGACTTGCAGACGCTGTTGTGGTCAGCTCCGAATCATACTATAACCTAGTTCAAGGGTGCCCCCGAAAATATGTGGTGCCATGGGGCGTAGATGTCGAAAAATTTTCAGGCAACAGAGCAACACATAACGGCTACAAACTGCTTTTTGTTGGACAGATGCGACCCTACAAGGGACTTGATGTCTTTTTGCAGGCTATGAACAAGCTAGACGCTGAGTTGAATATAGTTGGTGATGGTCCATACAAAAGCAGATACGAAAAATATGCCCAAAAACTTGGACTTAGAAACATCAATTTTTATGGTAATGTCTCGGATGACCAGTTGCGGCAAATGTATCTTAGTAGCGACGTTTTGGTTCTTCCAAGCGTTAGCCTAAACGAAGCATTTGGTCTTGTAACCTTGGAAGCAGCTTCAGCAGGATGCGCTGTTGTTGCATCAGACCTTCCAGGATTACGTGATGTTGTCAAAGAGTTTGGTCTGCTTGTCAAACCAAACGACCCTAATGAACTACGAGATGCACTTTTGACTCTGGGGGACAGGGCGGTTAGAGAACAGTATGTGACAAAAGGCAAAGAGGTCGTGAAAGAATACAGCTGGCAACGAGTAGCCGAGAATTACACTAAAATCTACTCTGAGGCAATTTCAGGAGATTACACGCCAATAACTTACTAGTTCACTCTTAACGGAGCACAACGAAACATGAACCAAGAAGTGCTTAAAAAGAAAATATGGAAACTCGAAGTAGCCCAATGCATCCTGTTGCTCATGATACTTGTGTACGTCGCCATTTTTTCATACTACACTATAATGAGACATTACTCATTTAGGACGTATGCTTGGGACCTAGGTACACTTGTTCAATCCATAGCAAGCGGAACAAGTGGCGAATCATTTGCAAATAATGTTGAATTATATTTTTCGCCAACAGGGAGTTACTTTGGTCTGCACTTCAGTCCAATTTTGTTCATAATTGTTCCGTTTTTTGCTATGGTACCGCAGGTTGAGACAATATGGGTAATTCAATCTATAATCTTGGCTTTAGGTAGCATTCCCGTTTATTATATTGCGAAACATTGCCTTAACAGTTGTGTGGCTGCTTTATTTCTATCTGCTTCTTACCTGTTGAATCCTTTACTACAAGGGCTTAATTGGTGCGATTTCACGCCTCAGGTTTTTTTTCCCCTGTTTATTCTCTCAGCAACTTATTATCTAAAAAAGAAAAAGCCATGGCTCTTCTTGTTTTTTATAGTATTGACCTTGATGACTCTAGAGCAAGCGTCTTATTTTATTGCTGTATATGCATTTTATTGTGCATGGGAACTCAGAGCAGATATCAAAAACCTAGCCTCATCCAAGAGAACACTGTTATCCTTTTTGCCTTTCATCATTATTGCTCTTGTTATCATTTGGATGATCTTTTCATCCAACGTAAAATATGCTCTTAATCCAAATCCTCCCGAGGAGTATGAGTCCCTTAGCAATTATGAACTGCTTGAGATTAATAGCCTTGTGGAAATACCCATAAAAGCACTGACAAATCCAGAGTTAGTATTAAATGCAATTCGATTTGATTTTCCAAGCAAAATATTGTACATCTTACTGTCGTTTGCACCTAGTGGAATGCTCGCCTGTCTCTCTCCGATTGCGATTCTGCCCGCACTTTTATGGTTCATTCTTTCAGGTCTGAGCAATTGGCCACCTTACTACCAATTGGGTTTTCAATATCTAGCATTTACTTTGCCTTTCATAGTTATTGCAACCATAGATGGTGTACAGAAATTAGTTAGATTTGTCAATGTTCAGGTGGCAAAAAAATTCCTTTTTAGAATTCCATTGTTGCTGTTTTTGATCGGTTTAATTATATCTTTATTTGTTTCCCCCTTATCCGTCATTCATGCGCCAGGAGATTTTGTTTACTTTAAAGATTACGGTACTTCCGTTCCTTCCAGTTTGAATTGTGAAGTTACGCAAATCCTGCAAATGATACCCAATGATGCATTTGTACTCACGACACCAACCATATTTCCTCACATATCAACTAACCTTAATGCATACGTGATTCCTCCAGTAGATTCTCCGTCCCCTAGGCTTTTCGAGGGACATCTAGAATATTTGAAGAACATAAAATACGATTACATCTTATTCACATACTATTGGGACAAAACGGAAAGCGACATACTATACACTGAGATCATAAAAGATACGGATAGCTACGGGCTATTTGTTAATGGACCAGGATTCGAACTATACAAACGAGGATACATCAATAGCCCACAAAATGTTGCAATAAAATTCTCATATAAGGAGTTGTCATTAGGAGAGTCTATTGTTGTAGATGATTCTTCTTCTGATAGTTACAAAGTAATAGTGATTAACGATTCGCCGCAACCTGACCGAAATATCTGGTTTGGACCGTATATAACTCTGACACCTGGTAACTACACAGCAAACTTTAGACTAAAAATAGATCACATAAACGAAGGGATAGCACTTAAAATCGATGTTTATTCACGCTCCCTGCTTTCTGAAATAAGTTCAAGCGACATTTACTGTAACGACTTCAGTAAGGCGCTTACGTGGCACACATTTTCTATAGATTTCAGTGTAACCAAAAGAACTTCTGAAGTTGAATTTAGAGGATACGATGCTGGAAGTGATTTAACTCTTTTTCTAGATTACGTGGAGGTAATTCCGAAATAGAATCCGAGGAGATGATGGTAAATGACAAAATTACGTGCAAATCAAAACCACAAACATGACTGTTTCGAGAGTGCAACAAAACAGACACAAAAAGGTGACCTGATGAACAATTTCATATGTCCAGACTGCAAAAACGAAGTGAGACTTAACGCTAAGAAACTGGTTTGCACTGGTTGCAATAGAGTCTTCAATTGGGACACCAGTGTCATCGAAATGTTGCCAAAAAAACTTGAAAAAAACTATGAAGACATCGCATGGAAGACCCTACCTTATGAAGGTATCAAGAAACCTGCATGGATGGCTCTGTTACACAAGAAAGATCGAATCATGTATTTCTATGAAAGAATCCTGCCAAAAGTAAATTTCAATGGGAAAGTACTCGAGGTTGGAGCAGGTACCTGTTGGGTTAGTGCATTAATCAAGAAAAAACATCAAAATAGCTTAGTTGTAGCCTCTGATGTCTCTCCATACGCATTAGAAAAAGGTCAAAAAATATCGTCGATACTGGAATCAACTGTTGACTACACTATTGCATGTGATGTCAAAAGTTTGCCCTTCTCTGATGAGTATTTTGACGTTGTTCTCAGCAACGCTACTATTCATCATTTTCCAGACCCTCAGCGAGGCGTTTGTGAAATGTATAGAGTTCTTAAGAAAGGAGGTAAATGCTACGCATTAGGAGAAGTCGCTGCTGGGATTCCCTTCAAAACAATTCTTACATCTCAGATTGGATTCGCTGGAAAAAGAGCGAAATCTTTAGAGATCGAAGAGAAGATATACAGTTTGACGCAGTGGAAGAGGTTCTTTGAGACTAGCGGATTTTCAGAAATCACTGTAGAGTTCGACAAGACGTGGAAACATAAGTTGTACAACTTGTTTGTTGCGTTGTATTATGTAGGGTTGTCCTATATTCCAAACATATTAATTGGAAATTTTTTGCCATGCAACATAGACTTTTATGCTACCAAAACGAATAGCTTCGCTTTGCCCTATCTCGATAAAATACAACAATATAGAACGCCAAAAGAGGTAAATAACTCATGAAAAACTCGTTAAAACGTGGGTTAACTTATTTTACATCCATAAATGTGGCGATAATACTGATTGTTGTGCTACTTTTTACTGCAGGCATCATAATTTACGCTGTAAACAGTCCCATCACGCCCTCTTTTTACCTTGATAATGCAGTCTTCAAGTTAGGCGAGGATACACGTATCATAGAAGTCTATGTGAAAGTGAACCAAGACCGTATAGAGCTTAAGCAGTTTTTCCTGAACGACACTGCCATAACAGGATGGACCGCCGACAAGACTATCATTAGAAATGGGGAAACTGTCATGTGTATGCTGGATTACCCTTGGAAAATGGGTACGTATTATACAATAAAACTTGTGACAACAGACTACCAATCTGTAGAAATTGTAACAAAAGCACCAGAAATATCATCAGACCTCCAACTGGAAACAAAAAATGTGGATACCGCCCTGACCTCCAGCACCTTAACTGTCAACGCAAGCTACCAAACATACAGCAACGGAACAGATTCATTGCATGTGCTCCTGTTCACTTACAGCTCATTTGAAAATCAAAGCAGACCTGCGTACATATTTTATGACCCGCGTTATATGCCCGAAGAAAGCCTGAGTAGAGCCGACGCTATAATTAGTTACTTTGGAGTCTATGACATATACCTAGAGAAACTGGATTACGGTGCACTCGAGAACCTAGCAAACCAAATGCCCAGTTGTATTTTAATTCTCATAAATCCCTTAGAAACTTATCAAGGAAATAGAATAGAAGACGCCATACCCGCACCCCTTGTGGATCCTGATGGAGACGGATACATAAAAGACGACTCAACATATGGCAAATCTCGTCTATACGATTGGATGACCGATAACGGTTTAATTCTCGTAACTGTGGGGTCCATGCAGCCCTACAAACGCATACTCTACAGCGACGGCACCTTTGTACACGCCAAAGACTCTAACGAAATGTTTGATGTACATCTGTTCCTTACAGGTGCCTCTGGCGAGCCAAGCATCATAAACGGAAGCTTCGTGCTCGGAGACTACAGTCCAGTGAAAATATCAGGAACACTAGGATTGTCCTACCAAGAATCAGCCTTTGGTTTTGACAAAAACGCCCTAGAAAACAACAGTTTACACTACTACGCTTACGCAGACTACACGCTCTATGTTGACCACGTTAACTTGAACCTAACCTTACCTGCTTTTATCCAAGTTGACGAAGGTGGCTGGCTAGCAATGGGGGACCAAGACTCTTGGCTCAGTGATAAGCAGCTTGCTCACGACCTCTTTATGATATACCTGCAGGCAGTTTGGGACTCCGAGTGGATACCATACGGTTGGTACTGGGATAGTAGCTGTGTTTTTTATGACTCTGGGGGCGAGCTAACCGTTAACGGTAGCCTGAACACCACGATTCCTTCCGACATAATTGATGACACAATTGTGGTGAGGCTACTTGCAATCTCGTATTCGTCAGACCTTGATAGCGGCATAATCATGGAACGCACAACCGAGCACAAAATTCGTTGAGGCAACAAAACATTGAACCTGAACCTGTCCAATAAGCGGCGCTTATATGTTCTCATTTTAGTTTACGCAATCGCCCTTGGAATATCTTATGCACTTCCAATAGGATTAACGGATAGCGAATGGTACAGCTTTTACTCCTATTTAGACAGTCATGGAGCCACACCATACGTTGACGTCAGAGAGGGCTATCCCCCCATTGGCTTTTTGATATACATGCCCCTTTATTGTGCATTTCAAAACAACCCTGCAGCATTCTCATATGCTTTTAGAGCCGTAAACGCAGCACTATTGGTTGCAACACTGTTTGTGCTATATCAAACGTCAAAAACGGTTGTTGGAGAAAAAAAAGGACTAAAAATTGCACTATACTACGCTGTTCTCCCATCTGTAGTGATAGCTAACGCCTACTCAAACGATATTGTAGCACTGCTTCCGGCGGTGCTCGGAATATACATGATGCAACAAAAGAAGGCTACCCTTTGTGGACTACTGCTAGGCATAGCCACACTAAGTAAAGGATTTCCCGCTTTGCTGATTATACCTGCACTATTTGCGTTCACAGACAATCGAGATAAAGTGAAAGTTGTCGGCACCATGGTGATTACACTAGTTTTTGTAAGCTTGCCCTTTATGGTTGTGAATCCTTTCACATACGTGTCAACATTTATTCATCATGGTTCGCGGGGACCTTGGGAGACAATATGGGCACTTTTTGAAAGTTACCACAGCCACGGTGGTCTACTCCACCCCTACTTTGACAAGTTCTTTTATCATTTTAACCTGTTGAGCATTTATCCCGCAAACTCTTACGATCATGCAATATACTCGTGGAACTTGAGTTCACTGCCTAACCTGCTGACTTTGTGTCAGATAGGCATAGTTGCCCTTCTTTCGTTAACATACAAAAACGTAAAAAATATGTATGTTTCTTTATCTGGTCTGCTTTACATTTCATATATGTTTTTTTTTCAAGGATACAGCACACAGTTTTCCGTTTCTACCCCCTTGTATCTGCTATTAGCAACAATTAACTGCCCATTGATTTTTCTGATTCCCTTGGAAATAAGCCACATAATTCAGATGCTCTCTTGGTACTCCCAGATTTTTGGACCAGAATTTCTTAGAGACGCACACTTACCCCTGCTCATATTTGCTGTAATACTGAGAACAATCGTGTTTGCGGCGTTAATTGTCACTTCGTTAAAGTCTCGCTGTAGCTTTAAACAAGTAACTGGTTTGTTTAAACGCTGTTTTAGCTACTTGAATCTGTTTAAGGATAAACTGCTGGTTTTGGCGCTATCTGCGATAGTTATTTTGGCTTTGATGAGTTCCATTGAACTTTGTAATTACTTAGATGATTCTGAAAGCTTCAGGTCTTTTGATGGTTACCTTAAAGTTTCGCAGTCTGAGTGGCAAGGCATAACTGTAAATGGGTTAAAGACGGGCGACCAAGTTATAGTTAGACTAGTTACTAATACTGGTCTTGATGCAAAGTTAGACAATTCATCTGTGCAGCTTGAAAGTGGTGTCAGAAATCAATTCAATTTAGGAGGTTCTTTTAACGAAACTTACCTGTTTTTCGTGGCGGACTCCGAATCACACGCTTTGACATTCAAGATGCAACACCCAAAAATTCCATTCAAGATTACAGATGGCTTATATGGAGACCTTAACAGCACCATAACCCTTGACGGGACTTCGTTTGTGTTTAATCTTCGCGATAACGGCGCGGATGGTCAAGGCAGCATGTTTAGGTTGGCTTATCCTTGCAGTGTTTTTGTGGATGATAATTTTAGGTTAAACCTCAATTACACTGTAGCCGAAGGAGAAGTCTCCAATGTTTTGCTTGATGTGTTCGATAATACAGACGAGTGGCTGTACACCTTTGTTGCCACTGAAAACTTCGTTTTGCAGTCAGATAGCATTGACCTGTATGGTTGCTCAAACTTAGATAACGACAAAATATCCCTTGTGGCGCTTATTGTGTCTTTAGATGATGACGCCTATGCAACAGTAAAATTGGATGAACTGAGCATAACCAGCGATGAAACCTGTGACATAAACTTTTATGCAGAACCTGAAGAGGAACTTTTTTATCAGGTTTTCATAGAACGTGACTTCACTCCATCTCTTTCGTATGTGATTTTTTTGATTTCAGCGGTGGCGTTAGGTGTTATTGTGGCATCTTTGATATGTCGAAAGCTTAAGCCAATACAAGTTGATGGTATGAAATGAATGTAGTGATTGTTCACCCTTCGCTTAATAGAGGCGGCGGAGCAGAGAAAGTTTGTTTAGCAACCGTCAAAGCTTTAATGGATAGTGGTTACATAGTTAAGCTTGCTACTGTTGAAAAAACTAATTGGCTTTTTTTGGAGGAACGGTTTGGTGCACTGTATCGTCCTTCTGAAGAAGTCTATCTTTTTGAGTATATGCCTCTACGTAGTAAGTTTTCACAAGCATTTTTTGCCTCGATTTTTTTCCTATCTGAACTAATCTATTACAAAATCAAAAGTAAACACAACATTGTTGTTAATACTTATGGCGATTTGGTAGATTCAGTAGCAGATGTGTCTTACATTAATGCCTTACCTGTCAGGATTATGCACTTGTATCCTGATTGTGGCTTTTCTAGTGGTACTTTATGGCAAGTTATTGCCCATGGATATGGCTTGTGTTTGAGATTAGTGAACAAGTTTTTCAAAGGTAATGTTTTGTTAACAAATTCCAAGTTTACACAGCGCGTTGTGAAACATAAACTTGGAAAAGAATCTCTTGTTGTTTTTCCTCCCGTCAACCTAAAACAATTTTGTTGTGACACAAACAATCTGGACCGCGGCAATATTGTTGTTACTGTTTCCCGACTTAGATCTGGAAAAAACTTGTTGCTTATCCCAAAAATAGCAAAACTTGTTACTTTCGGAAATTTTGTAATTTTTGGACTTGCAGATCAGGCATCAAACGAGGAGATTGCATCACTAAAAAAGACGATTAAAACGTTTGACCTTGGAAATCGTGTGATTTTACGCGTTAATCAGTCTTCTCAGGCATTGATTGATGTACTTTTGTCTGCAAAAGTGTTTTTGCACACTTCACACATGGAAGCGTTTGGTATGGCTGTTGTTGAATCGATGGCTGCTGGTTGTGTTCCAGTTGTTCCAAAAGACGGTGGTCCATGGGTTGACGTAATTGATCAGAAGCAGGGCGTTTTCGGTTTTTCTTACAAAAACAGCAAAGAGGCAGCTCAGTTGATTGCCCTGCTTTTGGGTAATACTGCTTTGAGACAACAAATTTCAATTAGTGCTTGTAAGCGGGCAAAGATTTTTGATTCTTCAGTTTTTGAGAAAAGAATTGTGGATATTGTAAATCGCGTTTTTCATGAAAAGTTTGGCTAAACTTGATTTTAATATAAAAAAAGAGAGGGTTTTGGCGATTTAGTCGCCAACTATGGTAGAGCACTTAATGATGGTGCTGGGCAGTCGTGTTGTGGTTTTTCGCTGATTGTACCTAGCAGTTCAATTACATCAACTGTTGGATGTATTGGATCGTCTGGTGGGTAGTATATTCTGAGTACTATGTCTGTGATGCCCTCATTCATTGCTTGGAGATAGTGTATGCCCGAATAAACTACGGTATCTTCTTCTGAGAGCATTCCTGCTGGATAACTCCAGAACCACTTAGTTGCATAGTATGTATCTTGTGCATTTATACCCCAGATTAGGAAGCCTATTGTTCCGTTGATGTCTTTGTAGACCGATACTACTGCGTATCCATGTGTAGCGTTTGTTGAGTATGTGTTTTTATCCCAACATGGTAATGACAGAATGCTGTTTGAGTGTCCGGTATCGTTAGTTACGTACTGTTCTAGTGTATAGAATGCGTTTGTAAAGTCGTTAAAGTATTCTGATCCTAAGTTTGCTAGTGGTCCTCCTGAGAAGAGCATGTTGCTGCTGGCTACGGGTACAGTTGTGCACCAGTCGTCAGCTAATGCTGTTCTGTTGTCGTTGGGGTAATCATAGTAGTAGTCCGTCTTTGTGCTTGTTGTTGCTCCTGCCATTACGTATGGTGCGTTTGGTCCTTCCATGTCTCTTATGTCTAAACCTGTCATTTGAACGTGTATTTGTTTTAGTGAATCAAATGCTTGTGTCATGTATGCTGCTCCGATAGAGTCTATTGTTGCTGCGTCTGTTCCAACTGCTATCCACTCATATTGTCCCTCTTGGTGCGCACCGTAAGCATAGTCTATTGTGGGAGTAATTGTCACGTTAAACCAATCTGTTGTGCCGTTAGAAACTACTGCTTCAATTGATAACGACAGAGTCGCACCTAATCCATCGATGACTGTTGCTTCGTTATCAGCTGTAATGTTCCAGCCGAACTCTCTAGCAGTTACTGTCACTGTAATGTCTGCGCCTACTGCAGTCACATTTTCTAAAGTAGCTGTGTAGTGGTCTACATCGTCATCTATTTCGTTAGGGTCAGAGAGTACTTTGAAGTCTTCGATCCAGTCGTACCAATCTACCACGATTGTTTCAGTGAAGTTAGCCGTTCCAGTAATCTCCACTTCTACGTCCAAGTCAAAGTTGAAGCTCATGTTCACCCCTAACGGATCCACTGGAACATACTCAGCATCAGCAACATTGTTAGTTAGAGTTGTCCCCACATCAATAGTATTTGTCGTGTCAGTTATATCATCAAAGGTTATGCTGTCAGAATCAGACCACTCAGGTAAAGTTGAGTACAGAATCTTCACATGTGATCCCGCAGCAACTGCGCTAGCGAATGTTATAGTTCCTACTCCCGTTGCAGTATTCACTGACAATGTGTAGTCAGTGCCTCCTGCCCGTGTTGGAACTTGTAGAACTCCATCAACCAGTACCCTTTCAGAGAAATCGGAGTATGCATCCCAATCTGGAAGTGGACTAAATTCCATTGGTGCATTTTCTAGTACGAAAACACTCTGTGAACTAGACAATGATTCGTCTATGTATACCCACCGTCTTGTGTCCTTGTGAACTGCATCCTGAAGATCATATGGGTCAAATGTTTCATCAAGATAATACTGAATTTCCGAGTCTATTACGTTTGTGTGTCCGCCGCCTATATCTTCGTCGTCTCCATCGTTCAGGTCAGTGATTCCGTAGATAGTGACTCCACGGAACGACTCGCCTGCTTGAGTCATTCTGAATGCCCACTCGCCAATCACAAAAGGTGAATTAGGTTCACTGTTCATGTCTTCCTTAATGTTCTCATGCTTGTAAACAATTGTAACAACAGCTCCAGCCCCTGGTTCATACCCTGATGGGAATGTTATCGTATTTGTGGCATTGTTATACGTCACACTTGATTCTGGGTCAGTTCCATCAATGATCTTATATGCGTCATTAACAAAGACCATTGGATCTTCTTTCCACAATACGTCTCCCGTGGTCGTATTTTGTGGATACACACTAGGTTCTCCAGTAATTGTAAGCTCTGATGTTGTTTCAGTTAATACATGTGTTTCGGTTTTTGTGCTGGTTGTCGTAAGTATCGTGGCTCTATTTGCTCCTAACTGAGTTGCACCAACCCAATTTACTATGGGCGTCGGCCAGAAAGCAGCCCAACCAACATAGTTCTGATCATCAGATATTATCTGACAAACAGTGTATGTTGAGTCATATGTGCCTCCTGCTGTAGCATTTTCATACCACAGTTGATACTCGCCATCGTAAATGGTTGTTTGATTCGTAAAGAAGTGCGCATAAGATTTTGGTGCAGCGCCACTGGCACTTGAGCCAAGGTCCCATTCACCGCGGTCGCCGAACTCGATTTGCATGTCACCAATGTTCTTTCCTTCATCAATGCGTTTGACATCTTTGTAAATGACTACCTGTTTCTCAACTTTGTTGAATACTATGGTGAAAGTTAGGCTAACCAATGGTGTTGTATGTGTGCTATCTTCATATATTGTGGTTTTCAGTAAGGCAATGAATTCTCTTGGTCCATCATACAACATGGTGATGGGATCTGTTACAGCACCGCCACTAGTCTTCCTGCCTCCTCTAACATCTAGAGAAAGCGAGCCGACAGTCACGTCTTCATTCCAATCCCCGCCTATTCCGCCTGCATAATAGTCGCTGTATGTTGCCATTGCCCAGATGTTCTTGTAGTTTCCGCCTTCAACGTATGTGATGTTGAGTATCCACCCTTCAACCCATTGTGACTCTACTACTCCTGCGTCAGGACCGAAAGCGTCGTATCCATCGTATGATAATCCAATCTTTGTGTTATAGTCGATCATTTCGCCGTATTTGGAGAAACCTATTGTTAGGTTATTCATTTCAAACGGGAATAGCACGTAAGAGTCGTCGTACATTACGCCGTCGGTTGTAACGTAATCTGAAGTGTAGGTGGTTGCTGCCATTGAAATTTGAGTAAGAAGCATTGTTCCAAGAAGAGTTGTGATAATTGCGGTTGTTGTCAATATTGTCATTAGTTTTTTATGATTCATTTTCTCATTTCCTTTTTGTTTCATCGTTTTGATAGGAGTGATTTTTGTTTAAAAAGTTTACGGTATAACGACGGCATATAGACGTTAATAATTTGGAAGAAGAAAAACGTAAACAAAAAACACACAGTAAATATATACTTAAACCTAAAACAGGCTAGTTTTCAAACAAAAATAAAAAATACGGATGCGAAAAAATACGTTCTATCTTCACGTTTCCTCTTTGTTCGCTTCGAAACTTGAGAACTTCTCTTCGAGTTGCGACTTTAGAGTGTTCGCTTTTTCGATCTCTTCTGTTCTTTTCCTAACGGCTTCTGCCACAAACTCGGTTACGCTCCTATAACCCAAGTCGGACCTAGCTTTGACCAAGGACTTCACCTTGATGTATAGTCCTGAAGGCAAGTTTACAGAATCATATCCTTTTACTGGCAATATACCGTCACTATTTAACGAAAAGAATAAACCAACCTTTAATCATTTTGATGTCCATTTACCGTCTATATACGGTAAAGGTTATTAATGAAAACATGTAACGCATAACATGGTGAAAAGGGTTGGAACTGAAACGGGAAAAGAAGACTGAAAGCATCAATATGGAAGAGTTCAAGGCCCTTGTTAATAACTTGATTCCAACAACCCTGAAACAAGCTGAGTGGATATGTAACGAAGTTGAAAAATTAACAAACGAACATCCAGAACTAAAAACAAAATTCAAAGAATGGTACGCTATACCCGAATCAGAAAAAAGGGCACTTGAAGAAATTATAAAAACAATAATTGCTGAAGCTGATAAAGCACGCCAAAAATGGTGATTTTCATGAATACATGCTTGCAATATACAAAAAAGAGTTTAGAATACTATGCGAACTAAAGAACAACAAAACTTTTTGACACTTTACGATCAGATTTGTGCTAAGCCATTTTCTTCACATTATACCCCAAGCAACTTAAAATTTAGGAGAACAAAAATGTGAACCCACAAGAAGGGCATCATGTTGCAATAATTCTTCCAACATATTGTGAAGCTGAAAACATCGCTGACCTCATCCAAGCAATCGAAAATCTAAACCTAAACTCCACTCTACTAGTAATAGACGATTCAAGCCCAGATAACACAAAAAATATTGTCAAGAAGCTAAAAGAAAAAAACCAAAACATTCTGATACTAAATAGATCCCACAAAATGGGTTTAGGAACAGCAATCACAGATGGATTCCGTTTTCTTTTAGCTCTACCAAAACCCCCCTCATACATAATCACAATGGATGCAGACTTCTCACACAACCCTCAAGACATTTCAAGATTGCTCAACATCGCCGAAAATGGATGTGACCTTGTCATCGGAAGCAGGTACTGTCAAGAGGGAAAAACTAAAGGATGGAGTCTCACTCGAATACTCATAAGCAAAATAGCTAACAAATTAACTGGTATTCTAATCAACCTTCCATTAAATGATTATACAAGCGGTTTTAGATGCTACTCCAAAGGCTACATTATAAAAGCACTTCCACAGCTACACAGTGAAACATACGAAATCCAAATTGAAACACTCCGGCAAGCAAAGCTTCAGCACTCAAAAATAGGTGAAATGCCAATCATATTCGAAAATAGAAAGAAAGGAAAATCAAAGCTGACTTTAACCGAAATAACAGCCTTTTCAAAATACATCTTAAAGGTTTCATGGGAACAACTTGCTGACAAACGCAATTAATGTGGCATCTTTGTAATTACTTCCTAATTTTCTTCATGTTTAGCTACCTTTTTACTTGAAAATAATGTAACACAGACATTGTTATACGCGAATTATCCTGCCTTCTTGGAACAAATGACAAACTTTAAAAATGCTGAATAAGAGGAATTCTGCGAAGGAATTCACTCATTAACTTCAGCAAGAATTTAATAGTCCTTCTAAATCATTGTCATATTGAGGTTGGTAGGTTATCATGGCAGAAATAGGATTAAGACCCAGAATGCTGGTGAAAGATGTAATGTCCAGTCCCGCAGTAACCACCCCCGAGAACACCTCCATTGATAAAACAGCTCAACTCATGAGTAGCGACCGATTGGGATGCATCATTGTAACTAGCAAAGATGGAAAAGCTCTAGGCATAATAACTGAAAGCGATCTTGTAAAACGTGTTTTAGCCAAAAACATCAAACCAAATAAACTAACCGCTAAAGAAGTCATGTCGACACCTCTAATTACCGTAGATCCCGATGAAATGCTAACCGAAACAGCAAGACGGATGAACAAACTTGACATACGAAGAATGGGAGTCATATACAAAGGTAACCTTGTTGGAATAATATCCAGCAAGGACATTTTGGCTATAACCCCTGATCTTCTTGAAAACATGCAAGAGAAAGCCCGGATAGAACGAGAACCCGATGTTGGTGAAGAAACTTCAGAATCTAATCCTTTAGCAGGCTACTGTGAACGATGTGGAAGTTGGTCTGAAAACTTAGATGAAATCGAAGGAACATACCTATGTGAAGACTGCCAGATGGACCTCTAATTGTCATGACCTTGACTGTATCACTCGGTGCTCCGTAATAATAACCAATTCACTTCAATAGATTACTAACTCGCGACCAAAAAGTAATAAATTCTCCATTGTTGATGTCAGTTATTTTCGTTCTAGATAACAAATAACAGATTTTTCATTCGCTTTCATAAAATATGATGAACTTATAAGAGCTATCATGTGCTTATTTCTTTGAAGGTGTATTCTTGCCTGTCGACACAATCCTTTACAACACCAAAATATGCATCCACGGAAACATTGTTGACGCAGGAATCGCTATCGATAACGGAAAAATCGTCAAAATAGCCAAAAAAACAAATCTTCCTTCGGCCTCAAGAAAAATGGATTTAAAAGGGAACATCACCCTTCCTGGACTTATTGACTCCCATGTCCATCTACGAGACCAACAGTTAGCCTACAAGGAGACCTTTATTACAGGAACCTCTGCTGCAGCCGCTGGAGGCGTAACATTGGTCATTGACATGCCTAACAACAAACCTGTTACGATGGACTCTCTTTCCCTTAAAGAACGAATCAAACTAGCCGAAAATCAATCACTAATTAACGTCGCTTTCAACTCAGCTTTTCCCAATAAACTCGAAGAAATGCCTGAAATAATCAAAGTAGGGGCAATAGGCTTCAAAGTATACTTATTAAATAAAATTGGAGGTATCGAAATTGACGATGATGTGTCGCTTCTTGTGGCATTTCGTGAAGCCGCAAAGAGTGGAGTTCCTGTTGCGGTACACGCCGAAGATTGGATGCTTATTGAGAACCAGAAAAAACAACTGCAAACACTTGGACAAAATAATACAGAAGCTTATGTGGCTGCCCATTCTCCTGAAGCTGAGGCCAAGTCAATAAAACGTGTTATTCAACTCGCAAAGAAATCTGGTGTTCATGTTCACTTTTGTCACATAAGCTCAGAATTGGGTCTGAATGCTGTTCTACTGGCCAAGAAAGCGTGTTTACCAGTGACCTGCGAGGTCACTCCACACAATCTCCTTTTATCCTCTAAACATTACAAAAACTCTGGATTTTTTGCTCTTACCGACCCTCCAATACGAACACAAAATCACACCTCTGCATTGTGGAATGCTCTGAAAACTGGTCTTGTCGACATAATAGCTTCAGACCATGCCCCTCACACCCTTGACGAAAAACAAACTAACTCTGTATGGGAAGCAAAACCAGGTGTACCTGGACTTGAAACAACACTCCCACTTCTTTTAACTCAAGTTAACAAAGGTCGCTTGTCTCTTGCTGAGCTTGTGAAAGTTACGTCAGAAGAACCTGCAAGGATATTTAATCTGCCTAATAGAGGCTGTTTAGCTGAGCAAAACTGGGCTGACCTTGTGGTGGTGGATTTAAAGCGAGAATATAAGATTGATTCGGCATCTTTCTTCTCTAAAGCAAAATATTCTCCCTTTGATGGACTACACGCTAAAGGTAGACCAATCAAGACATTTGTAAATGGTCAACTGGTTATGAATGAAGGTAAGATAGTTACAAAATCTGGAATTGGGCAAGTTGTTTTAAATGCTTTTGATTCGAATTGATGTTTGTTCTGGGATGATTGTGTTTTTTAATAGAAGATATATTAAAATTTTCTAGATTTATCTTCTATATGTTTTATCTAGAAAATCCTTTCTTCATAGTTTATATAATTAACCACAATTATACATGACAAAGTTAGATTGATTCCGTGATGTGATTCTCATCCGCTCCAATCAGGAGGGATTTATGAGTGAAATTTATCTTTCTTGAACCAATTATCTATAAAATAGTTTTTTTTACATCTGCAGTTGATTTGTAACCTATAGCTTTTAAACAAAAATACGTTGTAATGTGGTTATTTGTAGTAAACTCTTGTAGAATCATCATCGATTGAAA
Organism: Candidatus Bathyarchaeum sp.; assembly: GCA_026014495.1. Taxonomy (GTDB): domain Archaea; phylum Thermoproteota; class Bathyarchaeia; order Bathyarchaeales; family Bathyarchaeaceae; genus Bathyarchaeum. The sequence continues at coordinate 26,841 of JAOZIF010000137.1, read as the reverse complement.
TAAGTGCCTGTCTTTCTCCACCTTATCTGTCGTTCTTAGAACCTGTAAGAATTTGTTTGTTTTTTGTGTGAATAAAATGGGTAAACACAGAAGTCGACTAGTAATATTAGCAAACATTCTTTCTGTAATTAGTGCTAACAAGGGTGCTAAGAGAACTCAAATAATGTATCAAGCGTATTTGAGCTATAAGCTCTTGGTTCAGTACCTAAATGATTTGACAGAAGCGGAGTTGATCGTTTGTGGAAAGAGAAATCGTTATATGCTCACGAAAAAAGGACAAATGTTTTTGGCTACATTTAGTGAATATGACAAATCGCGTGAGAGTGTGTACAATCAGTTGAACCATGTTGAAGACCAAAGGCTGATGTTAGATGCGATGTGTCCTAACATAGATTTGTCAAATAACTCTAACCACAAACACTCAAAAGAAACAGCATAATTGCACAAGAATAAGTAGACTAATTTTTCTTGTTGAACCTCTTGTTTGTTTCAGATTCTTGTTTCAGGGAACTTTGAAAGGAACACGCTTTAGAATTGATGCAATGCCTTATTGTTAATATGATGCGCAACTCTTGTATCTTTTGTTTTTGTTGCTGGTGAAACTAATTCTTTTGAAAAAATTACATGAGTGATTTGGAGGTCTTAAAATGCGTTATAAAAATTACACAACAGTTATTTTAGTTGTTATATTCGTTTTGTCACTATTTGTTCTTTCGCCTGTGTTACAACGGTTTTTAGTTCTTCCCCAAACAGAGTTCTTCACTGAACTTTGGCTTCTGGGTCCAGAACATAATGGTGAAACCTATCCGTTTAATATTACACTTAACGAGGACTATAACGTGTTTTTAGGTGTTGGAAATTTATTAGGGACTGATAGCGATTACATGATTAAAGTCAAATTCCGTAATATAACTCAATCGGCTGCTGACAGTTTAACTGAGAGCTCAAGCAGTTTGCCCTCTTTGTATGATATCACATTTTCTCTTGTTAACAACGAAACATGGGAGTTACCCATTGTTTTTTCGTTTGACTACAGCTATAATGAAAATCTTTCACAAGTCACCTTTAACAGTATGACGTTAAATGGTGTCCTGTTAGATATTACTGGGTCTACAACATGGAACTCGCAAATAAACGGATTTATCGGAAATGTATTCTTCGAACTTTGGATTTACAATAACGAACTTGGTAACTTTCAATATCACGAAAGATACGTAGACCTAAAGCTCAATATGACCATTGGATCTGCTGTTATCTGAATAGCGATTTTACTCCTGTGACCAACTATGGAAGCAAACGAAGCCAGGGTGGCTGAGTAATCAGGCGGCGGTTTGCAGAGCCGCTCACGTTGGTGAAACTCCAACCCCTGGCTCCAAATAATAACTGATTATAACTGAGATTGAAAATTATGGAAGTGAAACCGAATTTGAATTGGTTAGAAAAAAAGCTTGAACTTTTGCAATCCTTTGATGGATCACTTCTCGGTTATGTTAATTCTTCTACTGGTGTTACCCAGCTTGCCTCAAAGCTTGGCATTTGTTCTTCTCAGATTCTAAAGTTAGATGCTAACGAAAACTTCTTTGTTGACTCTAGTTTTCTTAAAGGCGTTTTTCTAGAGGTTATTAAAAATGTTGATTTGAGATTTTATGATTCAAACGCAATGGTTGAGCTTAAAACTGCCTTAGGAAAATATGTAGGTGTGCCTTCTGAATGTGTTGTGGCGTGCAGTGGTAGCGAACAACTAATTGATTTTATTATCCAGCTTTTCTTGGAAAAAGGTGATGAAGCCATCTCAATTTCGCCCAGTTTCTTCATGTATAAAAAGAGGGTGGAGTTAAGTGGAGCTAAGCTGGTTTCAGTGCCCCTTAGAGACGATTTGTCTATTGATGTTGATGATGTTCTTAAGAAGGTGACGAATAAGACCAAGTTAATCTTTGTTTGTTCACCGAATAATCCTACTGGAAATCAGTTTGATTGGGCTGCAATTGAAGCTTTGGCTAATGCATCTTCTGCGGTTGTCTTAGTGGATGAAGCTTACGTGGAGTTTGGAACGTATTCTGTTTGTCCATTGGCTATTAATAAAAAGAATATAGTTGTAGTGCGGACATTTTCCAAAGCGTTTGGTTTGGCGGGACTACGATTTGGGTACGCTACTGCGCACAAGGATTTTGCTTCAGTCCTTTCAGAGACACTTCCTTATACTGTTAGCACACTTACTGCTAGGTACGTCCAAAGGCTGTTGGATAACATTGAAGTTGTGCAAAGATGGACAAATTTAGTTAACACTGAGCGTGAGAGACTTCTTAGTAAATTGCGTGTTATTAACGGAATAAAAGTTTTGGATTCAAAAGCAAACTTTGTTACATTTAAAACTAACAAAAACACCGAGGAAGTTTACCGTGAACTTTTAGATAAAGGCATAATAATAAAGAATCTTGGCGAATTACCCGTTATCGGTCACTGTCTACGCGTTACCATAGGCCTTCCCAATATGAACGATCGATTTTTGAAAGCCATGCCTGAAATACTTGTGTAAGCATGAGAATGTGCTGTTTAAATCAGCGTATCTGTATTACTATTGGAGATTAATAAAAACTTGATTCACGAAAATAGCTTTGGAATCGACAAAAAGGGTCATTTGACTCTACACGGAGTAAACTTGGTTGAACTATGCGAAAAATATGATACACCACTTTTTGTCTTTGACGAAGTTAAGCTTATAGAGAACTTTAATCGTATCTCCAGTGCATTTTCTGCTTTATATCCCAAAGTAATGGTTTGTTATTCAATCAAAACCAATAACAATTTGGCTATTTGCCAAACCCTTAAAGAGAACGGAGCATACGCCGAAGTTGCTTCCGAACTTGATATACATGTGGCTTTACGGGCTGGCTTTGGTGGCGAGAACATAATCTTTGATGGTCCCATGAAATCCAAAGAAACACTAAAGACAGCTATCAGCAAGCAAATCCGACTCATAAATGTCGAATCTCTTACTGAACTCAACAGAGTGAATGCTGTAGCAGGAGAGTTGGGCGTTAAACAGGCTATCGGTTTCAGAATAAATCCCTTCAAAGAACCCGGTATATTCAAGTATCTCTCTTTAAACAAGCTTGTTACCGCTGCTTATTGCAATCTTGGAAGTAGATTCGGTTTTTCTATAAAAGAAGCATATTCAGCCGTTCAACAGGCAACAAAACTCAAAAACTTGAAAATTGAAGCAATAATGGCTCATCCCTATAGGGTATCAACAAAAGTACTTCTACCTATGATGCGCGAACTCTACAGAAACTTTGGAGTTGAACTTAAATACCTCAACATAGGCGGTGGATTCAATCCCGGTGGGGCTCGTTTTATTGGAAACAATGATTTAATCAAAGACTTTCTGAGACGAAAAATCGGTCTCAAATCAAAATTAGCTGAAAACCGTAACATTACAAACATAGAATCTGTTGCCAAGTCTATTGTAAACGAAATCAAGCAAGGTCTAGAAGATTTACCTGAACCAACAATTATTGTTGAACCAGGGAGATTTATCACTTCAGCGTCTGGAATCTTACTTACACGTATTGATCATGTCAAAAATGCTGGCGGCTACAAATGGGTAATGGTTGATGCTGGAACAAATCTGCTTCCTCGTTTTGGTGCAATAGAGCAGCGAAAAATTAGTGTTGCAAACAAAGCATCCAAACAACCAGAAGAGGAAATTAATGTAGTTGGTCCTCTACTATATGTTGAAGATTTCATTAATCTCAAAACTTTTCTTCCAAAAGTTTCTGAAGGCGACATACTTTCAATTTCTGATTGCGGTGCATACACAATTTCGCGATCCACACAATTTCTTCATCCCCGTCCTGGTGCAGTTAATTTAGATTCAAACGGTAATGTCAAACTGATTCGAGAACGAGAAACTCCTGAAGATGTCCTTTATAAAGATAAAACAATTTGAAAGAGACTTTCCTGAAATAGCTCGTAAATGGTTGTAGTTATGCCTTGGGTAATGGTGTTTTAATTGCCGAGGGACATAATCCGGTTGTCCTTCCCATCTTAAGATCTCTAGGAAAACGAAAAGTAGACACAGCTATTATGTCGAGTTATTCTTTATCTGTTTCTCGGTTTTCAAAATATTGCAAAAGACAAGTGCTGGTTCCATCTACGAGTTTTGAAAAAGAATATGCTTGTGCAGTAGAAAAAATCGTTAAAAAAACAAAGTTTGATCTTCTTTTTCCCATCTTTGAATGGTCTCTTTTACCAATCTCCAAAAACAGAGATCGAATAAGTCCTTATGTGAACCTTCCTATTGCCCGTCATGATTCAATTCTCAAGTGCTTTGACAAACGATCAACAATGAAATTAGCCACTGAACACAGCGTACCCATTCCACAAACATTTTTTGTAGATAATTCAACCGCTAAACTGAACAAAATCTCGCAAGAAATAACCTATCCGTGTATCGTCAAACCGCGATGGTCTATGGTTTGGGGAAATGGTCGTGCTTATCACAGAAGAGGGGGTCTTGTCAATTCACCTGCAGAGCTTATCGCAACTTATAACAGTATTCATCAATATTTTCCGTATCCTTTAATTCAAGAATATGTTCCGGGAACGAACTTTTCAGTGGCGACTGTATACAACAACGGTAAACCTCGAGCATTTTGTTGTATCAAAGTAACTCGAGCATGGCCTCCTGAAGGTGGCAACAGCTGTTATCGCGAAACTGTTCCGCTTACTAATAATCTAAGAAAATACAGTGAAACTTTGCTTAAGGCGTTAGATTGGCACGGAATTGCAGAACTTGAGTTTAGAGTTGACTCCCGAGATAATATTCCAAAACTACTGGAGATTAACCCTCGTTTCTGGGGATCACTATCTGTTGCAGTCAAAGCTGGAGTGGACTTTCCGTATTTACTTTACCAAATTGCTATGGACGGTGACGTTAAGGGAGTCTTCAACTATAAGGTGGGCGTTAAAGGCAGATACTTTGATCAAGACCTACTATACCTCTTTAGCATGCTTAAAAACGGCTTTACAAATCACATCTTTAAAAACCAGAACAACCTGAAAGTATTAGCTAGCTGGCTCAAGTTTTATGAACCCGGACTCTTTTATGATTTGTTTGAATTAGATGATCCACTTCCATTTTTGTTCAATTCGGCTTTGTTTCCAGTCGCATTGGCAAAAATCATAAAGAAAAAAGTCTATCCTTGGAGTCGTCCAGGTGTAAGTTTTTGATTCAAAACAGCTTTACGTTATGTTGCAAGAGACTAGTATTATGGACAAATATACAATTATCGACCACCCTACATCTGGCATGTGGGAAAAGTTCTTGCAGGACTACACTTTAGGTAATCTTCAACAGTCATTTGAATACGGCGAAGCCATAAAGGAATCTAATCCCCACGCGAAAATTCTAAGGTTTTTAGCAATAAACGATGATAATCTTGCAGGTTTAATTCAAGCTCGATACAACAAGCGGTTCGGGTTTGGTGACCGCACAGAAGTTGGCGGCGTTTATGGTTACGGACCAGTTGTAGGGACAGACAACAGGAAAGAAGTTCTGGAAAAGTTAATGGGGCTATTAGAAAAACATGCAATCCAGAACAGGGTCTCTGAAGCTAACATCTATGCGCCAGAAACAAATCAGACTTTAGAAAATATGGGTTATACAGTTAACACAGTATTCAACGTTTACAAAGTAGACCTTCGGAAATCTGAAACCGAACTTTGGAAAACAATTACACATAACAAAAGAAGAAACATCAAAAAAGCACAAAAACAAGGTGCCAAAGTAGTTCAATGTAACAACTATGATGCCCTCGCTTCCTTTTTTGAGTTACACGCGATTTCAGCTAAAAGAGTTGGCTTCAAAACATACCCTTTTATATATTTTCAATCTCTCAGCAAAATCTTTGGAAAACGTAACAATCTAAAAATATTCTTAACTGTTTTTGAGGGTCAACCTGTTGCTGGAGTTTTTGTCGTACTTCATGGCAAGACTGCTTATGCATTAGGTACAGGTTCTCGGGAAGAAAGTTGGCACGTAAGACCCAACGATCTGCTACACTGGGAAACAATGAAATGGGCTTGCAACAATGGATTCTCTTGGTATCATATGGGGCACGTCCGTGAACCGCTGCCCAATGAAAACTCTGAAGGCTGGGGTTTATGGAGATGGAAAAGAGAATGGAAAGGACAACTTAACAAAGTGTATCTTTATAACAAAGTCTATATGCCAAAATTTAACAAATTTGTGTTATCATTATGCGAAAAATTCCTTGCAGTATTTCTGTAATTTTTTATAAAATGAGAGATAGATTATGAAACAGGTAAATTTAGGATTAATTGGGCTTGGAGAACAAGGCAAAGTAAGTCTTCGTAATTCTCTACGGCTAGAGGGCGCAAAAACCGTGGCCGTGGCAGATTTATCTCAAAAAGCCCGAAGGTATGCAAAAGGAATGGGTATCAAAGACGTTTACGCTAACTATGATGACCTTTTGAAAAATGACGCTGTTGACGCAGTTGTCGTTAGTTTGCCCAACTTTCTTCATCGTGATGGTGCAGAGAAAGCGGCAGAAGCTGGAAAAGCCATTCTTCTGGAGAAACCGCTAGCTAGAACTGTTGATGAAGGGAAGGAAATTCTGTCAGCTGTCAGAAAGAACGGTGTTAAACTGATGATGGGATATGATATGAGATTTAACCCCATTCTTTCAAACCTATATGATGGAATAAAAGATGGTTTGTTTGGCAGCATTAAATTGGCGGAGGTCACCAATGTCAGTGGTGGTCCATTCTCTCCAAGAAGTGACCATGTTGGTCCTGTTAAAGTTCCGTCATGGTGGCTTGACAAAGAACTATCTGGAGGCGGTGTTTTACTAGACCTTGGTTCACATCTGATTGACTTGTTAAGCTGGTATTTCGGTGAAGTCGTTCATGTAGAATGTTTTTTAGAACACATGTTTAACCTCGAGTTGGAGGATGCTGCGACTTGTGTGCTAAAGTTTAAGGACGGTCCTGTAGCAACTGCTAAAGTAGGATGGTTCTCAACAGACTTTTTGCAATCGGTTCAAGTTTGTGGGACTGCCCAAAATATGCTGGTTCAAATTTCTCCTCAGAGCACTTCAAAAATCTTCTGGAACGGTATTGCACGCAAATTTGGGTTAAATAAAAAGGATTCTAACTACTTGGAACTAGAACATTTTGTTAGCAGTTTACAGAAAGATGAGCAGCCTCAGCCTTCAGGAGATGCTGGCTTGTATGGCTTGAAAGTAATTGATTCTGCATACAAAAACGCGATGAAGAATTCAGGACTGCACACCTAAAAAGGAGGAAAAGACTTGAGCACTGTAAGTTTTGTTCGTACTGAGAACTGTAATCCAGATACATTGAAAGCTGCAATCAAAGAATCTCTAGATTTAATTGGATTCAACTTTAACAGGAACGCTGATAAAATCGTAATAAAACCAAATATGTGTTACTATTATCACCCTTCAACTGGAGAAGTCACTGATCCATTATTCGTTGCTGCTCTGATTGACGTTTTTAGAGAAAATTTTGCCCGAACTTCTGAAATTTTCGTCGTAGAATCAGACGCCTCCGCCATGAAATGCAAACATGCCTTCAAGATGCTTGAATATGACAAGATGGCTAAAGAAAAAGACGTAAACTTAGTCAATTTAACCGAAAAGAAATGCCGTATCATCGACGCTAGAATCGGTCGTTCACTATTCACGTTCCATATACCTGAACTATTTTATGAAGCCGATCTTGTGGTAAACGTTCCTAAACTAAAGTATATGCACGGTGTGAAAATTACGTGTGCACTAAAGAATTTTTATGGATGTAACGCTTATCCACAAAAGTTCAAGTATCACAAAGTATTGGACGAAGCAATAGTTTTCATAAACAAGCAAATCAAAACTGATTTGGTTGTAGTCGATGGTCTAGTTGCACATGGAAAATACGCTAAACAATTGAACTTGGTGATGTCTTGTGACAACCCTCTTGTAGCAGATATTGCTGCCTCAAAACTTATGGGTATTTCAACTCGTTCAGTGAAACAAATTACTGTGGCTTCCCGTGATGGTGTTTGGGACTCAACTTTTTCTCCTGTTGGAGATTTTTCTTACTTCAAACAGGCTTTTCCTAAGAAAGTTTTGAAAGACGATCTCCGTGCAATGGCTGCTTCTGCTTATCTGCGTATTTTCAGAGAAAAATGATGTCTCCTGTTAGCTGACTTAAGCGTGAGGGATATTAATGTTGAAACTAAACGAAGTGGATAACTTTGATGGTGTTAAGGAAACATGGGACACTGTTCTTGAAAGCAACCTTTTTGGTAACAACGTTTTCTTGACTTGGGCCTGGTTGTCTACTTGGTGGAAGCATTTCGGGTCTAACAGGCGCCTTTTGCTTTTAACTGTTGAAGATGAAGACAAGGTTTGTGCTATTGCTCCACTAATGTTATCGAAGTATAAGATGCCTGGTTTGGGTTCAGTTAAAAAAGTAGAATTTGTGGGAACCCGCCATTCTGATTATAACAATTTTATTATTGCTGAACAAAAAGAAAAGTGTCTAAATATTATAATGGATTATTTGGTGAATGTCGTTGCAGACTGGGATTGGATTGAGCTTAAGGAAATTCCTGAAAGCAAAAATTATTCTGGCAACCTCTTTTCCAATGTTCCGTTCAATTTAGATGTTCAAGAAAGAGTTTACAATGTGTGTCCGTATATTACTTTGCCTGATTCGTTTGAAAGTTTTATGAAAGGGTTGAGCTGCAACATGCGACAGGACCTGAACAAAAAACTACGACGAATTAAGCAAAATCATAAAATAGATTTTAAAAAGTTTGACGAGGTTGGACTCTCAGTTAATGAAGCTATAAATGTTTTCATGGAGATACATCAAAAAAAATGGAACTCGGAAGGATTGTCAGGGGCTTTTCATGATGGAGCTTTTCGTGATTTTCATGTAGATGTCGCTGAACGTTTTAATGATAAAAACTGGTTGAGTCTTTATTTCTTAATGGCTAACGATGAACCCATTGCAGGTCACTATTCCTTTGATTATGCTGAAAAGACGTATTATTATCTCTCGGGTTTTCTTCCTGAGTATTCTGTTTATTCTGCTGGGAGTCTCACAATAATGCTCATTTTGAAGCGCTGTATAGAAAATGGAATTAAGGAATATGATCTTATGAGAGGTGCTGAAGCGTACAAAAAAAGATGGACGCACACCTACAGAAAGAATTTTGAAGTTAGGTTAGTGCGCAATAGTTTGCATAGTAAGTTTTACAACTGGATTACCTGTAGTAGCACTGTTGATAATTTGGCAAAGAAACTTAGTTTTTCTTTGAAAAAAGACATTTTATCAAATTAAAATTTGTGTTTATGAATAATTGTTATTTTTCTTTGGTTACCTAATGCGTAAATGAGAGTGTTGTTTGATGGATAAACCAATAGTAGTGTTTTCTCCGCATCCAGATGACGAGACTTTGGGTTGTGGTGGAACAATCGCTAAAAAACTTAGTGAAAACTATCAAGTCTACATCGTTTTATTAACCGATGGGAGGCATGCATTTTCTAACTGTTTAGATCTAAACTCGGATATAACTCCCGATGCGATAGTCAAAATCAGAAAGAAAGAAGTAATTGATGCTACAACTGTATTAGGTGTACCTGTTGAAAACTTAGTGTTTCTCGATTTTGAAGATAGAATGCTTAAAGAACATGAAACTGTTGCTGAACAAAAAATAACTGAAATACTCAAAAAACACTCTCCAGTTGAGGTCTATTTTCCGTTTATGCGTGATTCTCATCCTGACCATCGCGCTGCGAATCGAATTATTAGGAGATGCCTTCAAAATCTGAAGTTAACGTCTATTAGGTATCAATATTCTGTGATGCATAGATTTTTGAATTTTGGACCCCGCATTGAACGATTGATTGACGTGTACAAAGATTGCATTGCTGACGTCGATATTTCGGAGTATCTTTCTCTTAAAAAGAAAGCTGTTAAGCAGTTTACTAGTGAGTTGTCAGTGGTTTTGAACAATTCCAAAAAGCCTGTTGTGGAAAATGTTGATAGATACTTTAAGAATACTGAAAGATTTTACATTGACAAAAGCTAATACAGTTAAAATCTGTGTGTCAGATACAAAATACACCGTTTAATGTATGAAAAAGATAAATTTTTGTTCTATAAACAGAATCCATCCATATTTAAATAATATACTTTGCATGAAATTAAAACATACATTGCATGAAAATAACTGTTTTGTTCAGAAGAATGATGGTGAGTATGCGGATGAATGATTCACAGTTTGGGAATAATCGAGTAACAGTCATTATTCCTACGCTAAATGAAGAAAAAAACATATACGATATAATCAATAGTTTAAAACAAATAGGCTGTGCCGACATCTTAGTTGTAGATGGGCATTCAAAAGACAAGACTGTTGAAATTGCTAAGACGCTCGGAGCCAAAGTCATTCTTCAGAACGGATCAGGTAAAGGTGGTGCATTGCGTGAAGCTTTCCAAGAAAGTATGCGTACCAGTGACATTACTGTAATGTTGGATGCTGACGGGTCAATGGACCCAAAAGAGATATTTCGATTCGCTGAAGCTGTAGAGCTGGGCGCAGATGTTGTAAAGGGTTCGAGGTTTTTGCCTTGCGGTGGCTCTGAAGATTTAACTCCATTAAGGCGTGTTGGCAACAGGATTCTAACAGGGATTTCAAACTTCATGTTTCTTACTAACTATTCCGATTTATGCTATGGCTATATGGCGTTCAAAAAAGACGCATTACGCTGTCTTAATCCTGTTCTAGAGAGTGAGAATTTCGAAATTGAAACAGAGATTTGTATAAAATCGAAATTGCTCGGACTAACTGTTCATGAAATTCCAAGTATTGAGCGCGCAAGACGTTATGGTATTTCTAATCTTAACACTTTTAGAGATGGATTTAGCATCTTGAAAACTCTTTTCAGAGGCGCAATGAACATTTAATTACGTTCTCCTCTATTTTGCTTTATTTATTAATGTTTACAGCTGATGCTATTCGCTTAACAGTTTTGATTTGATATTTCAAAACAAATGGTTAGTCAAAAACAGACTTAAATTAGGTTGTGTATACTTTGAAAAAACAAAAACTTAGAGTTGCTGTTATCGGGTTAGGAAAAATGGGCCTGTTGCATTCAAGCCTTTTGAATGTTTTCTCTAACGTCGAACTAGTAGCATTATGTGACAAAAGCAAATTGCTGAATAGGCTTTATAAAAAAATCTTTTCACCAACAGGAGTTCTTGTTGTTAATGACATTGATAAACTCGCAGGGTTAGACCTTGACGTAGCTTACGTGACGACTCCTATCTCTTCACATTCATCAATAGTAAAGACTTTGTATGAAAAAGAAATAGCTCGTCACTTGTTCGTGGAAAAGGCACTTGCCACCAACTATGAGCAAGCTAAAGAAATGTGTGAACTTGCCAAGAACTCAGACAGCATCACCATGGTTGGTTACATGAAACGGTTTTCTGTTGTTTTTGGGAAAGCTAAAGAATTATTACAACAAGGAAATCTGGGCAAAATAAAATCTTTCAAGGCTTATGCATATTCTTCAGATTTTCTTGGACTAACAAAGGAGTCAATGTCTTCTGCATCACGTGGTGGCGCGCTCAGAGACATCGGTTGTCACATAATAGACTTATCACTCTGGATACTTGGCGATTTCGATGTTCAAAATGTTTTGTCCAGCACAAGAAATGAAACTGGTTCTGAACTATCAGTTTCTTTCACAGTTACTAATTCTGCAGGGTTATCCGGACAGATCAATGTTTCCCAACAAATGCCAAATTATCGAATGCCAGAATTTGGTTTGTTCATCAAATGCTCTGATGGAACAATAGATGTAAACGACGACAGATTACTCTTGACCTCAAGTGATGGTACCCAACAGAAGTGGTACAGACATGACCTTAATGACAATGTGTATTTTTCGATAGGTGATGCAGAATACTTCAGAGAAAACCAACATTTCGTTAATTCGTTGTTAGAAAACAAGCATTGTGAACCAAACTTTGAGACATCCTCGAAAGTTGACTACATAATTGAACAAGTAAAAACAAGAAGTGAACAATAATGAATAAAAAAGTGCGAACCATGCTCCTAGTAGGAGACAATCCATTTCATGGAATCAGCCATCTCTCTCAAGAACAGGCTCGAAGTAGAGCCGACGGCGATGTTTCCGCAGCAGATAAGGCAGACTTGATCCTAACTGCTGTTGAGAACGGTGCAACAGGTTTCATGTTTTCTGTGAGCGACCTAACCTTAACAATTCTAAAAACCTTACGAGAACGAGAGAAAATTGATAAACTAGAGCTTCATGCAATAGTCCCTTACGTCTTTGAATACGTTAGAATTGCAACTCAGACTGGAACTCCTGGCTTAGCCAAGAACGTTGTGAAACAGATGGCACTGTCAGGTGATGTTCAGGCAATTTTTGGAGGCTTAAACGGAGCTTTTAGGATGAAACCTGAAAGTCTCTTGAAAACGTATGTTTCATACGAAATTAACAAAATAAAAGCGGCAGCTGGCAAAAAAGCAAACCTGTCATCAGTTTTACTCCATGAAGTATTGACAGACATGGGTTTAGCTTTAAACTTTGATTGGTTATTCAAATCTTTCACCTCATTTCTTTCTAAAAAAGGCATAACTCCAGGATTTAACACTCGCAATCTTCCACTTTTCGTAAGAAAATTCAATGAATGGAATATTAATCTGGACCAAACTTTGATTGCAACACCTTTCAACAAGGCAGGTTTCCAAATGAACCCATCAAGGACCGAATTTGAGAACACCTTGTCTAATATTTCTAGCCCAATAGTATTAGCTATAAGTGTGCTAGCAGCAGGTTACTTCAAACCACCTGAAGCTGTAGCCTACTTAGCAAATCTTAGCAATTTGAAAGGCGTAGTCGCAGGAGTGTCAAAAGAGAGCCACGCACGTGAAACATTCAAGCTGTTCGATGAGCGCTTGAACAAAAATATCTGAGTCCATTTTTTGAATGGATTATTCTTTGTTCAGAAGAGTTCTAAAAGAGTGATTTTTTTTATGATTTTGATGCTTGTAGCTTGGGCTTTGCTACTCTTCGTTTTCTCAGGTTTTTCAGGCATATATTACCTGTATATGAGACGTCAATCATCAAAACCTTGGAATCTGAAGCTGACTGAAAGCTATGATCCGTCTATAAGTATCATAGTGCCTGTGTGTAATGAAGAAAAAACCATTCGATTCAAGTTGGAGAACCTGTGCAAAGTTAATTACCCTAGCAAGAAATTTGAGACCATACTCGTAAATGACGCTTCAACCGATAAAACGATAGATGAAATAAACGAATTTGTAAGCAATAATGATTGTTTGGACATAAAAGTATTAAGCAGAACTGAACGGGAAGGAAAAACAAGAGCTCTAAATTTTGCCCTAAAACATGCAACAGGTGATGTTATAGTAGTATCCGATGCAGATTGCTTTTTGCACTCAGATATATTGATAAAAGCTTTGCCATACCTATCAGACCCAACTGTGGGTGCAATAACTGCAAGAGAGCTATTGTTTAACTCTCAAAGCTCATGGGTTACCGTAGGAGAACAATTTTTTGATAACACTGTCCAATCAATTCGAATTGGCGAATCAAAAGTACATTCAACAATCTTTTTTCAAGGCGGATTCGCAGCCTATAAACGCAAATTCCTTCAGGAATTCAATCATGAAACAGACGATTCTGGCACAGCCTTTGATGTTGTGCAAAGAAACAGCAGAAGCCTACTAATTCCTGAAGTGGGCTTCTACACTATTTTTCCAACAGACTGGAAAAGCAAGATAACTTTGAAGATTAGACGTGCAAACCAATTACAGCGTCTATGGATCAAGTCTCTTAAGTTACTGGTTAACCGAAAACTGAAGCTTCCTAAGAAAATAGCTGTGCCCGAGCTTTTCTTGCACCTTTTTAATCCTGTTCTGTTTGTCGTTCTAGGTGTTATTTCCGTTTTTGTGTTTATGCAATATCCTGTATTGTTGGCGGCGTTTTTGGTGATGCTTTGTCCAGCATTGCTGATTAGAAAAACTAGAACAATGTTAATCGAAGTAATACAAAACAACTGTATTCTATTGGCTGCTTTAACAACATTTGTCACAAGTAGTGGATTTAAACTGTGGAAAACCAGTCAAGAGGCTCGGTCACTCATAACTGAAGACATGCTCAAAGAAAAGGGTTTAATCTGAATGAGTGAGACGCTTAACATAACTCACCGTCTGATTTTTTATTCGTAGGAGACGACTGAAAACTTTGACAAACTCACCAATTGTCACACTTGGTCTATGCATAAAGAATGTAGACGAGACCATTGCAAAGACAATGCAAAGCATAATCAGTCAAGACTTTCCTCATCATTTAATTGAACTAATTGTCGTTGAAGGCTTCAGTAACGACCAGACATTATCAATCGTGAAAGACTACCTTTCCGATATAGACATCACTTACCGAATATACCGCAATATTACTGGTTTAGGCGCTGCACGGCAGATTGTTGTTGACAAAGCCCAAAGTAAATACATAATATGGGTAGACGGAGACATGGTTCTATCCAACACATACACCAGAGGACAAGTTGAATTCATGGAAAAAAACCCCCGTGTAGCCGTTGCAGCAGGAAAATATGGTTTATGTCTGGGTCACGGCGTTGTTGCTGACTTGGAAAATCTGGTTTATGTCGTCGACTCTAGTTGCGGAGAAAAAGAATCGTCAACATATGGCTATTTACCTGGAACCGAAGGCGCCATCCATAGAGTTGATGCTGTAAGAAACAGTGGAGGTTTCGATGTTAACATAAAGGGTGCAGCAGAAGATACCGAACTAGTATCCCGATTAGTCAAAACTGGTTGGAAACTGGAGTCAACAGATGAAGTTTTTGTCGAATTCACACGAAATTCACTTCTTTCCCTTTGGACACAATACATGTGGTATGGCTACGGAGGTCACTTTGTCTTTCATAAAGACGCCCATTCAATATCGCTTTTGAAAATGACACCTATGGCTGGTTTTGTCGCTGGTTTAATTCGTTGTAAGAGTGGCTTTAAAATAACTCACAAGAAGTTTTCTTTTCTATTGCCCTTCCATTACACTTTCAAAAGGGTTGCTTGGATGGCAGGTTTCTTGAAGGGTCACTTAACTGGTTATGGGCATAAAAAATCAAACTGAGTTATGAACTTTTTTAGTCGACTTTTTGGAAGTAAGAATAAATATTGTTTTTAGATTCATATAATAAACTGTGAGGAACTTGTATGTTTAAATCGTTACTGCGCTTTTTGGGAATGTATTCTCCTTCAGAAAAATTAAGAATAGCTATGTATAGGAAAGCAGGCATAAAAATTGGTAATCCATATGTTTTTGGTAGTCATGTTTTTCTTGATGTCCACTTTTCGGACATTACAATTGGTGATGATGTTATAATTGCTGGGTTTGATTACATCCTTTCACACTCAAATGTGTTAAGAGGATACAAAGCAGATGAGGGTGGAATATGTCCAGTTGTAATCAAGAAAGGTGCACGAATCTCAATAAATGTCACTATACTTCCTGGCGTTACTATAGGTGAAAATGCAGTTATTGGTGCTGGTGCAGTGGTAAACAAGGATATACCCGATAACTGTCTTGCAGTTGGTGTTCCTGCAAAGCCAATTAAATTCTTTAAACCACCAAGCTGTTGAAATCAAAAGTGGAATCCACTATGAAGCCAGTGGTTACAGTAGGTATGTGCTTACGTAACTGTGAAAATACTTTACCAAAAGCAATTAATAGCATAATTAATCAAGACTTTTCTCATGAAAAAATGCAAGTAATTTTTGTTGACGATGGTAGCGAAGATCACACACCGCAAATTGTGGCTAATTACGTCACAAAGATGGACATTCAAACCAAGGTTTTCAAAACTAAGTGGCAGGGTTTGGGTTCAGCAAGAAATTTAATTCTTAATAACGCAGACGGCGATTACATAACATGGGTTGACTCGGATGAAATTCTGACTACAAGTTACATACGTAAGCAAGTCGAATTCTTAGAACAAAACCCTGATGTTGCAATAACTGCAGGTGTTTTTGGTCTTGTTTCAAAGAATCTTGTTTTAAATCTTGAACTTGTACCCCATATTGTTAATCATGCTAACTTTGGAAAACCAAGAAGTTTCATTTGGAAGACTGAAAAATTACCTGGTACTGGTGGCACAACTTTTCGTGTTGTAGCCTTAAACCACGTAGGTGGCTTTGATGAGCGCTTTACCGGCGCGGGCGAAGATGTGAATGTTGTCTTCAAAATTAAGTATGCTGGCTGGAAAATAAGATTAAATGACGCCATTTTTTATGAGTTGCACAATGGAATGTCATCGTTCAGTGACTTGTGGAAAAAGTATTATTGGTACGGGCAAGGTTGTCAAACACTTCAAGCCGAGACAAAAGAAGCGCTATCTGTTAGTCGAATGTCTCCTCCTGCAGGTTTTATAACTGGTTTTCTTTATTCTTTGACTGGCTATAGATTAGTAAATAAAAAGAATGTGTTTTTGTTGCCCATTCACTATTGCTTCAAGATGACTGCTTGGATGTTTGGATTTATTTCCAGCCAACTACGAAATAATTGAAATTAAAAACAAAACCCTTGAAGCATTGTTGCCATCAGAACAAAGTTAACTAAGAAACGAGTATACCGCGTTGATTTTTTGAGAAATACGGTGAACAATAATGAGCGATAACACAAAAAGTGATACATTCAAACTAGGTAATATTGTCTTTAATTCTTTAGAGAATATAGCAAAAAAAACTGGTGCCGTAGATGAGAGAAATTTAAAGTACTCTCAATACATCATCAAACACGTAAAGAAGAATTCCATAGTTTTAGATGTAGGCTGTAACGTGGGACAGTTTAGTGTCGAATGCGCCAAAAATGGTGCACAAACTCTTTCTATTGATTTTAGCAGGGAAATGCTGGGTTATATCCCAAAAATTGATGGCATAAATAGACTGGTTTGTGATGCTCAAAACCTGCCTATCAAAGAGAGCGCAGTTGACACGATTCTTGCAATATCTGTCCTTGAACATCTTCGAACTCCTGAATTAGCGCTAAACGAATTCCAAAGAGTAATTAAGACAAAAGGTTCTTTAATAGTTCAGATACCAAACCCCGAATATTTCATTGAAGTTCACACGAAATTCCCACTTATATTTTTATTACCTGATTCTATCAAAGAAAAAATAAACAATCGAACCTTTGGTCACTATTACACCAACTTTAAGCTGTCCAAAAAAAAGTTTCTCCAAATAGTAACTCCTTTTTTTTCTGTAATTGAAATAATGCCTGTTTACCACAAAATCAAGACGCCACTATGGCCTCCATCATGGATAATGCATCTTGCAAAGCGTCCGTAGGTTGTTCTTTAGAATGAATACAACTTATGTGACAATTTTTTGAGAAACTGTGACACATTCATTGTTAAACTAACCCTTTTGGGGTGTTGGAAAAATGACTAAAAATGAATCACTTCACTTCAAGTGTAATCAGGGTCAATATCCCTTGGTTTCCATAGTCTTGCTGAACTATAATGGGCTTCGTTATTTAGGGGCTTTGTTCAAAGATTGTTTGGAATCTATAATGGCAACAGATTATCCCAACTTTGAAGTGATTTTTGTAGACAACGGGTCTATTGATGGGAGTGATGTTGTCGCTCAACAATTCTTTGAAGGGTTAAAACCTAACAAAAATCTGAAAGGATTTAAGATTATTCATAATGATGAAAACATTATAGCTACTGGATACAACAAAGGCATGAAATTTTCTAAAGGTGATTATATTGCATTGTTGAGCAACGACATGAAATATCATTCCATGTGGCTTCGTGCAATAATCGAAGAGATGGAAAAGGATAATACAATTGGCGTTGCAGGATGTAAACGGTATGTCTATGGAACATCAAATATTATTGATGGGTTAGGTGGTAATCTCTGTATAGACGGTCGTCCAAGTACTCCAGCTCGATATGAAAAAGATATTGGACAATACGAAACGTCTGAAGATATGGATTGGATTGGTGGAGCAGCAGTTATCCGTAGAGATGTCCTGCAAAAGATTGGTCTTTTTGATGCAGATTACGTAATATTCTACGAAGATACAGACCTTTGCTATAAAGCCAGAAAAACTGGTTATCGTGTAGTTTATGTTCCTAAAGCTAAGCTCTGGCATAAGACGACTAGCACTATCAATAACGCATTAATCACAAAGCAACGGGAATATTCTGGCGAGCGTTCAAGGATTAGGTTTGCAATTATCCATTTTGCGTTTGCACGAATGCTTTCAACTTTCTTGCTTGATTTAATCTTGATATTAGTTGTTGATGCTCACTGGAAAAAAACGCTTCTGAAGGCTTATTGGTGGAACATTTTGAATTTAAGTCATACCCTAAAAAGACGTTTAGAGTTTGGGCCATCTCCTCCTTATAGCTGCAAGTATCCTTTATTCTATTGGGATGCGTCAAAGTTCATCAGAAAACTGTTCAAAAGTAATATCAACGAATAATTTTCTGAACTCTTACAAATCAAGTAGTGTACTTCATACAGTCAACAAGTCAAAGCGAGATAAATTTTATCTGTCAGCACCGAACCATCTGATCAAAGTTTTTCTTAATATACCAAAACTTGACAGAAAGTTGGGACTTACAACTTCAATGTTTTATTAATAATTAAAACAATTAGCTGTTTTGCAATTTGTGCATTGAACGATTAAGCTGTTTTTATGCCATCGTTTTTCTATGTTGACATTAAAAACTACCGTTTGTTTAGTTAATTACAATCTGTTGGAGGATTAAAATTTGGAATATAATTCAGAATTACAAAAAAAACCTAAGTTATTTTTCAGTTTGATGCTGTTTTCAGTGTTAATGTTTTGTGTGTCAGTATGTTTTGACATTCCTGTAGCACGACAAGTGATGGGATTTGTTTTCCTTACAATAATTCCGGGTTTGATAGTCGTCCAATTGTTAGGCATGTTGCATTTGACTAAGTTAGAATTGCTTCTCGTTTCTGTCGGATTGAGTATCGCTTTTCTATCACTTTCTGGTTTGTTAATAAATGAGTTATTTCCTCTGTTTGGGATTTCTCAACCCCTTCAGTTTGTGCCTTTGTTTGTTTGCCTAATTGGTTTCACGCTGTTCGGGTCCATCTTAATATACTTAAAAAAAGATAATGTGAGTTTTGTTTCCTTTGAACTTTCCAAACGCGATTTTTTGATGGTAATCCCGTTTGTTCTGATAGTTTTAAGTGCTATCGGCACTTTTTATATGAATGTTTATGGTAACAATTTGCTGTTACTCTTTATGTTGGTCTTAATTCCTTTAATTTTGATTATTGCCGTGGTAACAAAAGAACCTATTTCGTCAAAATATTATGCTATTCTGGTGTTTGTGATTGCACTTTCTCTTCTTGTTAGCTCAACTTTTATCTCCTCAAATTTAATCAGCTATGGATCCGATAGTCATCTTGAGTTCTTTGTTTTTAAGACAGCATTTAATAATCAATATTGGGAAGCAAATCCTTATGGAGATATTTTGGTTGGCAGATTTGATTCAATGCTTAGTATAACAATTCTTCCGACATTCTATGCTAATATATTAAACCTTGATGCTACGCTTCTGTTTAAAACTATTTATCCAATTATTTTTGCATTTGTTGCTTTGTGTATGTTCCAAGTTTGGCAACAGTTTATCGGAAGAAAATATGCTTTGATTGCTACCTTTTTGTTTGTAGCAGAAATTACATTCCATACAGAAATGCTTGGTCTAAATAGGCAAATTGTCGCCGAACTTTTTTTTGCTTTACTGTTGTGGGTTGTTTCCACCAAAAAATTGAAACAATTCTCTAAAACAGTATTATTCACAATCTTCAGTATCGGGTTAGTTACCTCCCATTATGGGCTCTCATTGATCTTTTTAGGGTTTATCTGTGGTGCTTTCATTATTTCTTATTTCACCAAGCGTGTGAATAAAAGTTTAACATTGCTTGAGATTACCCTTTTTGCAGTGATAGTGTTCTCTTGGTATGTTTTTACGTCAAATTCAGCTGTCCTTGATAGTATTTCATCTTTTGGTGAATATGTTTTAGCACGAGCAAGCGATTTATTTGATCTTGGGGCTAGAGACGAAACAGTTTTAATGGGTCTCGGTTTGAGTGTTTCTCCAACTATTTGGAACACTATCAGTAGGATGTTCGCGTATGCAACCGAATTTTTGATTATTCTAGGCTTTATTGGTTTATTAACTAGAAAATTGAAAAATCCATTTAGAGGAGATTCTTTTAGATTCATTTTCATAGCCATTCTCTTCTTGGGTGCTTTGGTAGTGGTGCCTGGATTATCCAGTACAATGAACATCACTCGATTCTATCATGTTACCTTATTCTTTTTGGCTCCATTGTTTGTTCTCGGTGCAGTGTTTCTCGCAAAATTGGTTTATAAACGAAAGAAACAGTTAATCACTTTAATGCTAGTTCTAATGATTGTGATACCTTATTTTATGTTCCAAACTGGATTTATGTATGAAGTGACTGCAAGCGGCAGTTATTCAATATCTCTTAGTAAAAATAGGTTGAGTGTTTCACAGCTTTACGATGAATATGGATATGTTGATTCAGGTAGCATCGCCGGAGCGGAGTGGCTTTCGCGTTATGTCGATCAGGAAAAATTCTTAATATGCGCAGATGATGATGTCAGCCACGGTGTCTTATGGAGCTATGGACTGATTTACAATGGCTACGTTACTTCTTTAAGAAACACTACATTATTGAATCCCAACGCCATAATCTATTTGGGCGCATTAAACACAGAAACGCAGACAATCTACTCATGGGGTGGTAGCTCCAATCTTACACAATTTGTGTTTTTCAATTTGACTGATCTGAGTAAAGTATATGACAACGGGTACAGTGAGATGTATAGAAATAATCCTTAATGTCAGAAACTCATTAGGTATAGTCTGTCCTTTTGAACTTATTTACTAAGTACCCAACCGAATACTGAAACTGAAATTAATTTTTTTGTTTTACTATCAAGTTATAATGAATACGCCGTTAAACACACTTTTTATTCATTGATTACTTAAATGTTGTTGGAATAATTGACCTGCTTGATTTGGCGTGTAATTAGTTTGTGTTACGTCCACAAGTCCCCATTGAGTACCAGGAGATCGCCAAGGAGCCCAAGCCCATGCACAGTAACCAATGTTGTACTGATCTAAAACAGTCAATGTATTGTCATACCATTCATATTCTTCATCCAATTCGCTTTCCCATAAACTGCAACCAATTTCACCAATCCAAACTGGATACTCGCTTGCGACAGATATTACCTCAGTTGCGTTTAAAGCCCAAAACACATCAGAGTATAAGTATGGACGAGTATATCCTTCGAAAGAATTTCTAAATGATGTTCTGTATAAGTGTGTGCTGTAAACAAGATTGCCTAGCGGATCAGACAATTGGTATTCGTAAACCCAACTCATACTTACGGTGTTTGATGGAACTTTCGGGTAATCGTAAAAGTCCACTCCAACTGCGTCGCTATACTGTATTATTATTAAGTTTTCAGCACCCGTAGAACGTACTGCGTTAATACATTGTTGCGAAAAATCCATCCAAATTGCTACATCACCAATAGGTTCATTCCAGAACTCAAATAGCACATTTTGGTAATCTTTCAACTCGCTTGCAACACTACTCCATACGTCCACAAGGTCCTGTGGTGTGTTTATATACCCGTTACCTACATCTTCCCATGGAAACATTCCATAAGGAAAACTCCCTGTGGCGTTGTTTAAATAAAAGCAGAAATCAACGTAGATTCCTCGTGCGGCCGCTTGAACGAAAAAGTATTTCAAGTTGCTCCTGTAATTGCCTGTGTTTTCAACCCATAATTCAATGGTGCCAATTACGCGGATACAATTACATCCCCAACTTTTTATGGCATCAAGATTTTGTGCTATTGCATCTGTATCCCAAGTTAACCACGCGATTTGACTGTCTGGGAGCATCCAGCTGCCATAAGGGCTGTCAATAAAATATGTGTAGTTGACACCTCGTAACTTTACTACGGTGCCGTTTTCAGTAAGAATTTGATTGCCCTCTATGTGTAATGGTTCTATTTGGGCTACTGCTATCGAGCCAATTGAAGATATAGTTGTACTACTTGTAAGTGCAGACATTACAGGATGTAAAGTGAACAGTACATAAGCTATTGCAAGGAATACCATTATTGCACTGTTTTTCATTTTCATTGTCGATTGCATCCATCGGTGATTGTGTGCTGTGGGGATAGTTCCTGTTTGACTAATGTAATCACATGGTTATTAAGACATAACATCTAATAAATATTATGTCTTGATATATTATATACGCTGTGTTCGGAACAATGTGTTGAGCTAGGAGCCAATGCCTTCGTGTTCATTTGTGTTGTATTTTTGTAATGTTTTTGTATGACTCTTTTGTCTGGTTGGCGTTTGTTGTCCTATTGATATGATTGTTCGGAATCGTTGCCTTTTGGGTTTTGAGCCGATTTGTTGTTCCTGTGTGATTAACTCCGGTGTGTCTGTAATCAAAATGTTTGTTTGGTGAAACAATGCTTAAATATAACATTCATAATCTGGTAAAGATTGAAAGTAACATCGATTTTGGTCTGCCAAAAGTTTTTAAAGTAGACAATATCGAAAACGTTGATTTAACTGTAAATGCTGGTCGTTTTAATCCAAACTTTTTTGGAGCCAGTGACAACGTTTACTGCTTTGAAAGTGGTTCGAGTTTGTTGAGATTCACGTCTCAAATCTCAGACATCTTTGGCAAAACTAAGATAGCATATTCTGGTCCACGAGGTTTTGTGCGAAAAAAAACAATAAACAATATGATTAACACTGTTGTTTCTTGGAAGCTTCTCATGAAGAACCACGCATTGGTTTATGGTGATTGTCTCGAAAAAGATGGAAAAGGTGTTCTTATAATTGGTCCATCAGGTGTGGGTAAAACACTAACATCACTTCATCTTTTAACACAACACGATTTTAACTATCTTGGAAATGACGAAATCATTCTGAGTAATGCCAATGTTGCATATTCATACCCTATTGCTTTTAAGATGCGCCCAAAACATTTAGAGACATTTAACATATCTTTAAGTACCAAAGAGCAGTTCATCTTTTATCTACGCAATAACCTGCGACGGTTTCCATTTTTTTGTTTCATTTCTGAATCATTTGTTGACACTGATAGATTACCTTGCGACGTAAATATAAAAAACTGTGCCAAAATAGAAAGGATTTATTGGCTTGAACAAAACGGGGATGCAATTGAAGAAACTAAAAGCGAATATGTACTTAATCAGTATTTATCGCTTAACCTTTTTTATTGGTGGTGGCTGTGGTCAAAGAACATTCAGTTGTGTGGCTACTTAACTCACACAAACAATAAGGTGTACTTGGGTGACCTTATATCGTCTATGGAACAGACAATAAAAAGCACATTTGATAAGTCAAAATGTTTTATTGTGAAAGACAATCACGGAAAATGGTACCGTAAGATAATGCAAGATTTTGAGTGAACAACTAATAATGGTAAATCTTGAAGTTTTTCATTTTGCATTAAACATAAAAACAAAGAAAAGAGTAAGTATAACAGCTTAGCATACTCTTGACATGTTAGTTCAGTCAATTAAACATGTTACTGATGGGAAACATGAGACAAATATTACATTCTTTTATCGCTTTTTTGCGGTCTTCAAAGAAAACAATATTGATGATACTAACTGTTACTATATTATCAATTCTTCTAACTAGTGCATTTTCTGCATTGTTAAACAATCTCTCAAATTTGTCAATTTCAAGTCTTGGAACAATAACAACCGTTGGTGTCGAAGCTTACTGGGATCCAGAGTGTGAAAATAAAACAGAAGCAATTAATTGGGGCACAATATGTCCTGGCTCATCAAATAGCTTTATCTTGTACATAAAAAGTTTCAGTAACGTCAAAACAACTCTTGACCTGCTAATATCAAATTTTGAACCGTTAGAACTCTCAGAGTATATGACTTTATCTTGGGACTATAATGAAATTCAACTCGACCCTGGACAGGTAATTCAAGTAACTTTGTTTTTATCTACTTCTGCAGACAGTTCATTAGTTTACTATTTAATCAACAGCAATGTGAATAGTTTCAGTATTGTCATTCATATTGTTGCAGCTGCATAGAATCTTGTTTACTCAGATTATTGTTTTTTAGTTATCGAAACATTGAATGCTTTCAAAAAAGGTGTGTTTGTAGGACAGGGACTCCCAATGAATAGGCGCCAAAACGTAATTTTGATAACCGTTGATTCTCTGAGAGCAAGTCATTTAGGGTGTCTAGGCTACAGTAAACCAACGACCCCAAACATAGATGCCTTGGCCAAAAAGGGGGTTTTATTCTCACAAGCATTTTCAAATGGCGGCGGTTCTGCAACTTCTTTTCCTACAATAATGACGTCCACTTATGCGTCCATGAATATATCCAGTGACATTTACAATGCATTTTGGATTAAGCTCTCTAGGAAATGGTTGTCGGTTGCTGAGGTGCTAAAAAATGAGGGCTTCTCCACGGCTGCTTTTAAAAATTTTAAAGATGACCTTTGTTCAATTTTTGGATACAATAGAGGTTTTGATGTTTTTGATGAGGTCATTCATTTTGGTGATACTCGCGTCGACAAAGCATGTACTAAATTGCGTTATTTGCTAGGCCGCAAATTTGTCAGAGCAAACGAAATCAATAAAAAAGCGATTTCTTGGTGTAGCAACCAAAGAGATGGTTTCTTTTTATGGTTACATTATATGGATGCTCATCTTCCTTATCTGCCTAGAAAGCTTTCTATTTCAAGTCGTGTTCAAGCAATAAAATTAGGGCAAAAGATGTACAGTAATTCCAATCAAATGACGCAAAAAGAAATCGAGTCTGTAATCGATCTCTATGATGCAGAACTAAAATATCTGGATGCTCAAATTGGAGACCTGTTAAATAAGCTAATGAAACTCGGCATCACTCCAGACAATACGTTTTTTGTGTTTGTTTCGGATCATGGTGATCAGTTTATGGAACATGGTGAATGGGGTCATGGAAGGTTATACGACGAAGTACTTCATGTACCCCTGCTCATTTGTGGTCCAACCATAAAACATGATACAATAATTCCCCAACAAATTAGCCTACTAGATGTTGCCCCAACAATAATTCATCTTTTGGGACTTGAAAAACCTGAGACCTTTTGTGGATTAAGTCTGCTTCCCCTTGTTGACGGTGTGAAAAACAAAAATAACTATGTCATCAGTGAAGAAATAGGTCAAGATTACTCCTGTAGAACACAAAACTGGAAATACATTAGACACGACAAATCGGACACATATGAGCTGTATAATCTTCAAGTAGATTCAACAGAAAAACTGAATGTCGCATATGATTACCCCGAAATAGTTGAAGAATTGGACAAAATAATAGACAGTCACCTCGAAATGGGAACTAGGTTAACTCAATCCGTTAACGTCTGCGAACCGGATTTTTCTGACAAAGAAAAAGAATTGCTAAAAAATGTTCAACTCAAGGACGAAAATTTTGTGTCAAAGGTGATAGGTGTTCCTCGTAAACAATATAAAACTGGCAAAAAATCTTTGCCCGTCTCATAAGCTGTTGGAAAAACAGTTTTTATTGGAAACATAGTTTATGTATTTATGTTAAAAGTTTACCACACTTCATTTGTGTGTACATTATGTAAAAGGCGAAAAGTTTGAAGGTTGGCGTTTTTCATCCCGCTTTGTATCTGAACGGTGGCGCAGAACTAGTAGCATTAGTTGTTGTTAATACGTTAGCCCAAAATGGCTACAAAGTAATCTTGTTTACTAACAAAAAAGTTGACCAACAAGAAACCGAAAAAATGCTCGGAGAACCTATACATTCATCTGTCAAAACAATTGTCAAGCCCTCATTAATTTCGCCTAGAACGCCTTTAGACGTGTATCACAACGTCTTTCGGTCAATTGCTTTCAAGAAAAAATGTGACATTCTGTTTGATACATATTCAAACTGTTTTCTTCCTTGGACTGATATCTACTATGTCCATTTTCCGTTTGTGAATCAATATCTTTATGCTCCTAGATTTCCATACCTCAAAAGTTGTCACCCCTCTTTAGTCGCTGGTTTACCCTATGTTTTCATGGAAAAAAATATACTAAATCATGACCCTAACGGGAAACTCATAATTGCAAACAGCCACTTCACAGCTAATAGCATACAACAATTTTCAAAAGCAGACATACATGTTTTGTATCCTCCCATTCAATCCACGCTTTTTAATAAAAATTCTGTTGGGACTTTACGAAAAAATCTTGTTGTTACCGTTTCTCGATTTGGTTTTGGTAAAGGATTAGAAATAATACCCTATATTGCCAAACTCACGGAAGACCACATCAAATTTGTTATAATTGGTGTAGTGCACGATCAATGCGTCCTACAATCAATCCGTGACAGTATTGCTTTTCTTGATGTGCCTCACAAAGTAGATGTCCTAACAAATGTCTCCAAACAACAAATAAAACAAATTCTTGAAAGCGCTAAAATCTATTTTCATCCAACTGTAAACGAGCATTTTGGTATATCAATAGCTGAAGCAATGGCAATGGGGTGTATTCCAGTTGTTCACAATTCAGGGGGGGTCAAGGAATTTGTGCCTGACAATTACAGATACAACAAT
>JAOZIF010000169.1:4987-11245 GCA_026014495.1 Candidatus Bathyarchaeum sp. | reverse complement strand
GTTTAAGTTATATGTGTTGGGTATTAAATGACTGCAATATATATCCACGATGAAGCAGACAACCGAATGAGAGTAGAACACCGAAAACGGCTTCACCCACCTCTCAACAAGTCACACGTGCAACCTTTTCAGTCGTCAAAAAGATAATAAGCACATTTTATTTAAAAAACTTTTTGTTTACCAAGTAAACAAACTAAATGGATACAGGTACAAGACGAAACACTGTTTTGCAGTCATCACACCGAAAAGTAGTATCATTTACTCTAACAAAATGGCAAGAATTACATTTAGCGCACACACCACTTTTAGATATACATCGTAAAGGCTCCATCAAATCCTCTCCATCTAAATGAAACTTAGAAACACAAGCCCGCCGACAAGAACAACCAAAAGAACGATTGCTAACAGTAATATCGCAAAGTAGCCCACAGCATACCAAAGCAAACTACCATCATTAGGACGAATCAACACAAAATACACTGCAACAGCTAAAAGCAAAGAGAAAAACGGAATACTCCAACCTAAAGAAAACTCCATTACCCAATTAACAGCAAACCCAACAAGATACACAGCAAAACCTATAACAACAGACTCCCAACCACTCAAATCAGTTAAATCAAAATCCAGTCTAATCACCCCCACTACGCCAAAACAATCCAACAAAAAACAGGACAACCCCAAAAACCAAAAACGCCAAAGAAAACTCTTCAACAAACGGAATAGCCCTCAAAGGACTAGCAAACAACCAAAAACCGAAACTGTCACTCCAACTCAAATTAACAAGATAATATATCAGCCCGCCAACCAAAGCAGCGACAAACCCAAAAAACAACGCCAACAACTTCAAGGCTCATACACCTCAAAAATAAAATACCACAAAACCGCAACAGCCACAAAAGAACAAAACAAAGTAACAAAATGCATTCCAGTAGTCCAAGTCCCCAAAACGCCATAAAGAGGCATCCAAGTCCAATCTCCAGAAGGAAAAGGCACACCATTTAAAACAAAATACAAGAAATCCTCAAACTGACCCAACAACAAAACGATAACAGTCAAGAAAATCCCAACCGCATAAACCTCATTTCTTTCAGTGTCAGAAGCCCCCGCATAGTAACTCAAAGCCAAAACAAAACCCGTAACAATAACGCCAACATCCCACATCCAAAACCAATAAGCACCCAAATTTTCTTCAGCAAGATAATTACCGTTCAAACCCGTAACAGCAAAATCAATTTTAGCCCACACACAAAAAACAACAACAACAGCAAACAAAACCGCGACAACTTGCATACGGTGACTAAGCCCAAACACCCTCAATCATACTCCCTAAAAATCAAACACCACATAGCAGCCACAACAGCAACAAAACACGCAAGCCACACATAATGAAGAAAATTATTCCAACCCCCACACAACATATAACAAAAATTGTTTTCCGCACTCCAACCCCAAACACTCCAATCATCAAACAAGCCAATAGCTGAAACTTCAGGATTAACTATCGTCCAAAAAAAGTCCTCAAGCTGACCAACAGCAAACAAAATCACAGTAGCAAAAATACCCAAAGCATAAACCAAGTTACGCTCAGTATCCAAAGCTCCAGCATAATAAGTAAACGAAAAAACCAACCCAAAAACAGGATAACCCACAAACCACATCCAAAACCACTGAGCATTAACATCGATAATACCCAAATGATAATAAACCCCATCAAAACACTCACGCGCAACCAAAACAAAATCAAGCCTAGCCAAAAAAGCAAAAAAAACCACTATCAAACCGATAGTGGCTAACACTTGCATACGGTGACTAAGCCCAAACACTTACTCACCACCTTCTTTGTAAGTAAACAAGCCAATACCGAAACAAACAGCAGCAGCCAAAGGCAACACCAAATGAAGAATCCAAGAAGGCAACCCATAATTAGCAGCAAAATCACCGCTAAAACTCAAAGTCGAAACATCATTGCTCAAACTCAAAGACCACCCCGTAATAGAATACATCGGAGAACTACTGTAAGTAAAAGACAAACAAACACCAGGAGTCGAAGCACTAGCAATATCCTCAGAACCATCACTGAACTCTACAGAAATCTGCAAATCCGCAAGAACCTGAATCGTCCAATCTCCCGCACCATACTGTTGAACAGCAGCCTCAATTTGGCTCCAATGCAAACTCACAAAACTAATCTGCTTACGCTCACCACTACTCCAACTCGAACCACTTTCACTAATTTCAATAGTAGAACTCGTTTTAGGCGCAGTTTCACTTCCCTTATACACTTCCACTTGCTGACCACCAGAAACGCTCCAGCTACTAACAGTTCCCTCAGTATTCAAAGTCGCATACAAATAAATGTCAATGGACTCAATCGTCCTTCCCGAACTATCAGAAATCTCAAAAGGAGCTAAACTAAAAACCGCATGCTCATAAGTCACAGGATCGCCTTCCTCATAGTTAACAACAATCGTAAACCCTGTTTGCGCTCCATCAAAACCCGAAACAGCATCAGCATCAACAACCCAAACATATCCAGAACCTACACTGAAAATCAAAGCAAACACCCAAAACAATGCAGAAATTTTATTCACCAAAGTTCACCTCCAAACATCAATCCCTACCCGTAAACCATGCAAAAGAAAAACCAACCCCAAAAGACAAGAAACCGAAAGCAAAAAACTCATGATGCAGCATGTCGCCTACATCAAATATTCTTCCACAAATAAGCCAATGATGAACAACAATCACCAAAAAAGCAACAAAACAAAAAATTACAACAAGCTTTTTCCACTCCACACTTAGCCCTCCCTCAAATCAACAACAACATCCACAATCAAAACTAAAACTATCATGACAAGCAAAAACCAAGTAATCGAAGTAGAAACAGGATCAGACACAGACAAAGGGCTAATAGAAAGTATTCCAACATGATCCGCGCCAAAACCTAAAAAGAACATGATAACAGGCAAAAGTAAAACCCACCTGTCTTTTTCAACATCTAACAGATTCATAGAGTTCAAAGCGTAAACAAGACCTAAACCAATTACCGCGAAAGCAACGGCAACAATTAATCCCAAAGCCCACAAAATAACCGAACTAACAAGCAGCAACACAACAGCCACAATACAAGCAGTAGTGACGCCTAAAAGCCCCAACTTTGCAGAAATGGCATCTAAACTAAAGTCCATTCAATCCATCCTCCGATAAGCATAAGCAACAACAGCAACCACAATAACCGAGACTACACAGCCAACAGTAAGCCACAAAACCCAATCCTCTTCAGAGCCACCATCCCCACCGTCAGGATCAACATCGTCAGGAATATCAGGAGTGTAACCCTCCACACTCTCAATGTGACCCGCCAAATCAAAAGTGTCAGTTCCTCCCCGCCCTTGAGCAAGAATACTTACCGTAGTGTCCTTGTCACTCATCACATTCAAAGCATAAGCCATAAACCGAACAGTCTTTGTTTCCCCCGCCTCCATACTAAACGATGTCGAAGTCAAAGGAACAAGACTATACGAACCCGAAGTACAAGTTACGCTAACCGTCCCCTGACTACCATCATTTCTCACAACAACATCAAAATTCACATGCTCTCCCTCTTTAATGGAAGGCAAAGGACTAGGAGAAACACTTGTAATAACAGGGTTAGGGTCATATTGCTGAACAATAATCGTATCCGCCAAGTCACTAGGAACCCGAACAACAACACTTCCCGCAAAAGCAATACCTGAATACGTCAAAGTAACATAACTCATATCATCGTTGAAACTAACATCAGAAACATGCTGAAAAGTAATCTCATTAGGCAAATACCCTTCAGTTATTGAACGCTCCCAAAACTCTTCATACGTGTAAGAGTAGCCCTTAAAAATGTCCCAATAGATGAGGTCATTCCACTGATTTATCCACAAGATTACATCAGCTTTTTGATAGAAACGCTCATTACCGTTAGGGTCCACAACAACAACAAGATCACTAGAAGGCGGATTAACGCCATTAGGCAAATAGCCCAAATTTTCGACTTGAACATCTCCCTCAGGCGTAGCTAAGGAAATAATCTTTGAAGTCTTGTAATTCACTTCAACAGACTCATACGCTAACTGAACATCATTCTTGTAAACTCCCACTTCATACCTTGCGCTCGTAAGCCAATTATCCACACTCACCTCAAAAGCAGGCAACGCCTCATGTTGATCCACATAAAACGCAGAAGCAGGCAAATCACGCCACTCAATATCATAAACGTCCATGCTAGTAGTCGAAGTTGGATTAAGAGGATTAAACAAAACAGAAACGTCACTCTGAGTAACAACATCCCCCTCAACAGTGTCCTCCTCAAGAACCAACTTAAACGCCTCAGTCTCATCAACAGTCGTCCCCAACAGCCAATATTCCGTAACCTCATTATAAGACATAGAC
This sequence comes from Candidatus Bathyarchaeum sp., assembly GCA_026014495.1. GTDB lineage: Archaea > Thermoproteota > Bathyarchaeia > Bathyarchaeales > Bathyarchaeaceae > Bathyarchaeum. The sequence continues at coordinate 6,820 of JAOZIF010000169.1, read as the reverse complement.
TCGATAGGAACTGACTTACTATAACTGTAGATGCTATATTGCCCCGCAAAATGCCAAGCAAAAACAACACCAACAACAATCACAGCTACAGCAAAAACCGCTATAATTTGCGTTCTAGTGACTTCCATTTAATAAAAACCTCCAAAGAAACTAACACAACTTATTAATTTAAATTCTTCCATCAACTAAGCCCCCCAAACAATCGTCAAAACTCCACTAAAAACAAAACTCCCAATAATAATAATCGAATTAAACAAAGCATGAATACGATAATTATTCTCAATAGTCCCCGACCTAGCACTCACCGTATCCATAATACAGCCAGCCAAAAACACGCTCACAACAAAAAACGGATTATTCTGACCCAAAACAACATGCAACAAAGCCCAAAAAAAGTTAGCAGCCAACCGACAAGGCTGCAAACAAAAAGGCAACCCCTCAAAACTAAAAGCCTTGTTAATCACAAGAAAACAATTCTTAAACCCCTCCTCTCCAGGAACAACCGCAAAAAGGGTACTAAGCAAACTAACACCCAACCCCAAAACCGCAGAAGAACTCCAACTAAGAGGATACAAATCGTTAGGAACCCAAAAACCAAAAGAAAAACTTTCAATCTGCCCAGTAATAGACAAGAAAAAGCCACAAACACTCGAAACAATAAACAACACAATAAGCCCAACCAACATCAAAACATAGCTCCTTTGTGCGTCACTCAAACTAGAAAAATTCATATCATCCCAATCAGAACACGATTCAACAATATTGCTATACCATCCAGTAAGAAAATCAAGAACATACACAATACAAATAGACGCCAAGTTTAAAACGCCAAAACCAATCAACAAAATCGCTGCACTTTCATTTTCCAAGTAAGTAAAAAAAGCAAGAACAAAACTAACTGGAACCGCTAAAATCTTCCACACCAAAAGACTAGGACTTTCCTCAAACTCAACCAAGTTCCAGCAACTCACCACGATGTAATGTACACTAATTATGAATCTTAGACAAATATCATTTATAAATAACAGGTTGTTAATGCCCTGTTCATGCGATAAATATTAAGTCACCAAAAACAAAAAAACTTTCCCTTACTGTTTACCAAGTAAACAAAATCAAGCAACACAAAGAATAAACACTTTTCCACAGTCCCCACATTTAAACGATGAACAATTTTCTCGCCTAAAGTTAACAGTCATGTTGCTACTACAGAAACTTTTATTACGAGTCTACAATATACTTACTTTTTGAATGGTAATGCGAGAATATATCCTGACGGAAAAAGAGAGGAAAAGAATTCGGGCGTATTTAGCTACTGGAGAGACTTCTACGAGTTTTCGAGTTTTATTGCATCGTTGTAAAAACATGGAAGAAATCCATTCTGACATGTCGCTCATTGATGAACTTCTTAAGAAAGCTAAAAAATAAGTCTCTGTTCCTATAACAGGAACATTTAAATATATCTTTTGTTAATGTTCCTATTACAGGAACGTGATTAAAGAAATGAAAAAACATGAGTTTTTGGTTTTCAGCGAATTTGGCGAGGTTAATACCCGTCTTTGTTTATCTAAGGAAACATTTGAGCAAGTCAAAACTGCTCTTGCGCCTCTGGGAATCAGTTTCAGGAGTCCAAGCAGATGAACGTGTGGTACAAGCGCAGTATGCAGGAAAACTTTGATGCACTCAAACAGGCAGGTAAACGGCTGGAGCAGGAGTATGCAAAACATGAGCAGCATATTTGAAACAGAGCTAGAGATTCTAGAACGTGGCGAAGGCGCATGGCTACAGGAAATAAAAAGAAAAGCATTCTTAGAAGGCGCAACCTCAGTCATCTAC
>JAOZIF010000169.1:0-4977 GCA_026014495.1 Candidatus Bathyarchaeum sp. | reverse complement strand
TCACAAATCCCAGAACACCTAAAAGACAACAAAAAACAAATCACCGCTAAAAGCGTAGCAGACTGGGCAAACAAAAAATTAGACGCCATAAACACTAAATTAAACCAAATATCAGCCTTTGAACTCTCATCCATGACCACCGAATACACACAAGAAAACCCACAATAACACAAAACACCCAAAAAACAGAAGAACACTTTTTCTGAGACAAAACCATGTTAACAAAAACCAAAAAAATGAACTACAGACAAGCACAAAGCGAAAGAATGAAAAAAATCTGGAAAGAACGCAAAAAAGACCCTGAACAAATGAAAAAATGGAAACAAAAACTTAGTCAATGGGGAAAAATGGCAACCCAAAAAAATATCAAACAAACATTTTCTCCAACTCCCGAACTATCATATGTTCTAGGAGTAATTGAAGGAGACGGCTTTGTTTACACATGCAAAGTGAAAAGAAGAAGTAGCTCTCAACCGCCGTATGAACAGAACATAGTAGAATTAATCGTTAAGGATAAAGAATTTGCAGAAGAGTTTTCTGAAGCAGTAAAAGCAACAATAAACACCAAAACCCGAATGACAAAAACAAAAAGAAAAAGCGACTGGGGAACAGGCGAGTACTATGTCGTAAGAACATACAGTTCTCCTTTTGTCAAATGGTATAAAGCACTAACTAAACAACAACTCACAACACATATAGAAAAATCTGGAAAAAAAGGCATAGCATCATTCATACGCGGATTCTTCGACTCAGACGGCACAGCATATTTCAAACGCAACCCAGTGACTAAAATAAGCCCAGACACAGGAATAACTCTCCACACAAGCGCAATGCAAAGACAAATCAAAATAGTCAAGAGCGATAAACAAAAAATCTTGATGCTCCAGCATTTACTAAAAAATTTGAACATAACAACAACAATAACCATGACCGATTACAATGGCAAACGAAAAAACATGTACCAAATACGAATAATCAGAGCAGAAAGTCAAGTAAAATTCTGCAAACAAATAGGTTCATCAATACCAAGAAAAGCCCAGACACTAAAAAACATCCTAAAATGGAACTTAAACCACAAACAATTCTGGAGAAAATAAAACAAAAAAATGGAATAGCCTAAAAAATAGGCTAAAAACGTATTTTATCCCCCGACCGTTACCGAGTCACTATCAGCAGCATCAAGCGCTTCGTCAGCACCTATCGTAACTGTGTAAAGTGTCAGACTTGTAGCGTTAGCAGCATTAGTAAAGTATGTTTCATAACCTACAGTCACAGTGAAGTAGCTAGTTCCACCCGTAGGTCGAGGAAGAAGAATACCATCAAGAAGGTTCCTGTAATTGTCAACCTCAATATCAAAATACCAAGTTTTACTTCCAGAATCCTCAATAATGTCGCCACCAACAGCATACGCCATTTCACCGTAATCACTAGTAACCTTCAAACTAGTAACATCAGCTTGACTACCAAAAGTAGTATCATTACTCACAACATAGACCCGCGCCAAACAAGTTGCATACTCCGCACTGATTGTGTTTATTTGCCACTCAATAGTTCCCGTCTGAGTTCCAGTTCCTAAGGAATCTTGATCAGCAGGACTACTCAAACCAATAGTTGTATCTTCAGCGTAAACATAACTTGTTATTTGTGCGCTGTTACTGTCAAGGTTTGAATCGAATCCAGAAACATCAAGTTCAAACAAGTGTTCGTCATAGTTATCACCGTCAATATCGATTTTTTTGTATCCAGAGATTATTCCTATATTTTTTTCTTGAGTTTCAGGGACATCCAAGTAATAATCGGTTCCAGGATCAACATACATAAACAGTCTTCCAGCATCCAAAGAACCTACAGAAAAATCAGTGGCAGTTCCAATAGTATAATCAACTTTACCGCCTAGATCGCTCGCATCATTAACATCGGCAAGAGTTACACCATTGCTATGATAAATGTTGTAATCATCACTAGTCGAGGACACGGCTGTCGAAGGTGAAAGAGTGTTACTTTCAGAAATCAAAATTGACAGAGTCCCAACAAAAGGCAACCCATCACCATCAGGATCACTTCCAGGTGTTCCGCTTGAACTGTCAAGAAGTTGCGTAGCAAGCCAGATACTACCTAATCCAGCGCAAACGATTAGTGCAATAAGAGCAACAGCTAAAAGTATGCTGACTCCTCGTTTGTTAGAGTTAAGTTTCAAGTTTTTAAACAGTGAAACAAGACCATCAGTCATAAATGCGCCAATTCTTTGTATGTTAGCTTTAATTTTCAATTTTCTGTTTTCCTCCAAATTTTAATTAACACCAAAACTAAAGAAAAAAGACATTTATAAATAACAGGTTGTTAATGACAAAAAAACTACAGTTTTAGAATACTAAGATAATCTTCAACGAACCAACCAACAACAAGCCCCAAAGTAACTAAAGCAAAAACACTAGCCAAAGCAGGATTCATATAACAAAAAATCATAGTTAAAATACAGGATGGAATAGTCAAAGCTTTCCAGTTATCCAAAAAACCACCACGCAAAACCTTCAACACAAAACAAGTCGGTTCCCTCACACTAATATTGCCGTTATTTTCCTCTAAAATCCCTTTGTCAATACCTCTTGACAAAATGGAATTACAACAACCATGACTCGCATAGTAACCACGATTCACAAACTCTTCAATCAACAATCTCCGATTAACAGAATTTCCGTGATGCGTAATAAACATGCAAATGCGAACAAAACCTTGAGGAATATTAAAATACTTAGCCCAAAGCTTTGCACGCCTTTGCCTCAAAAAACCCGAAAACAGTTTACCGTTGAAGATTACGTGACACCCCCCAAATTGCCCCTAAACAACAAGCAGCTAACCCAACTACAGTCAAAATCTGCAAAGCAGTTTGAATATCAGCAGGATAATCAGAAAGCTCAAAACTTGGAAACTTGAAAAGCCAACATTCAAGAAAAGCCAAATCAGAAACATTAGGAACAACCACAACTAACAAAAAGAAGTTAACAGCCAAAACACCAAAAACAAAAGCCAAAACAACCCAAGCAAGACTCCCCTTAAAGTAACTAACAACAGAACCCAACCCCAAACCAACCAACAAAAACACATTCAACATATTAGAAGTAATAGTAATAACAGTAGGCGAAATAAAATTATCATCATCACCAAGCAATTTCACCTCTTCATTTTCATCCTCATCATCGTCAATACTCAAAGACCCGCCCCCATCGCCACTCGTAGGCGTAGAAACCCCGCCAGTCCCATCCAAAGCAAACGTAAACAACCCCACGTAACTACTCGAACCCGAATAATCCAACTCATCAAACACCAAAGTATTATCAGCAACAACACTAACCGCACCCAAAGGATCATCCTGATAAAAACAAATCTGCCAAGTCAAACGAATCGCCGTACTATTCAAAACAGTACTAACTGAACTCCCGCCCAAAATACAATAATTGTTAGGGTCATACTCCAAACTAAACGAGTCACCCGAAGCAGCCCAACCCAAAATAACGTCATTACTCAACTCCAAACTCGCATTACTCATAGTACCATTCCCCTGAAAATCGTTAACCACACAACTTAACGAAAAATACTCGTTAGGATTCACAGTCGCCAAAGTCGAATGAAACTCACCAATAGAAGGCTCCAAAGGGCTAGTGTCATAAGTCACAAAAATACTACACACAAAATCATCATAAGCCGAAGGCTCAAAAACCGCAGGATCAGGAATCGTTGGAAAACTAGCACTCGACATAACATGAGTCTGATTTTCATCTCCGCCCGTATCATAACAAAGATAAGTATCTTCAGCCCCATCCTCAGCAAAAACAGTCAACACATAATCACCAGGCAAAAGCTCTTCACCATTCAAATCAAAAGTAATCAACCCAACTTGAGCAACAGTGTAAATGTTAGTCAAAGAAGAATTTACGGCCAAACTAGAATTACCATGATGAAAAATCAGTGCTTACCCATCAACGTTAGCATGGTCATTCCAAATATACGCAGACAAATTATACAAATACGCAGTTTCCGACAAAGTAAACAAGCTCCCCGCAAGATTATCTTCAATACTCAAAAACGTGGAAAAATCACCTTGAGTTTCATACCCAAAAGTAGGGTCTAACTCAAACTTTCCTTTAACTTCCCCCAAACTAAACCTTTGAACAAAATTGTGGTCAGAAGCCTTAGCTGCAAAATTTATGCTCGAAACATCACCAAAACTATCATAAACGTCACTATAATCAAAAACAACAGCCTTCTTGTTTTCGCTCCAAAACTTCAACAAATGACTTTCATCATTAGCTTCATAGTATTTCGTGGTAACACCAGAAACATTCAACACCGCATTATACTGCCCCACCTCTTTAGGAGTTCCTTCAACAATAATCTTAGTCGGCTCACCGACCCTATGAATAAAAGAAACATTAAAGTCAGTCCCCAAAGAATCACTAAACAATCGAGTAACAACAACTTCAGAATCACTAACTTTCGTCCAAACAACCTTCTGTGCAACTCCCTTTGAAACCCAACCATCCTTAGGCGACAAAAACTCTAAACTCCACTTTAAACTATGCACCAAAACAGAGCCATTCAACAAAATCTGACTATACCCCAACTGCTCCACGCCATGAAGCCAAACAATCTCATCCCCACAATCACCAGCCACAAAATCGTTAGTCTCAGAAACCGAAATAGACGAAACCTGAGGAACAGAACCAACATCAGGAACACCCACGTTACCAAACGATTTAACATCCACACTTTCAGACTTTGCATCATTCAAAGAAGAACCTTGAACTAAACACAAATTACAAGCCAACAACAAAACAACAAAAACTAAACAAACAAACTTTTTCATAAAAACACCTCATATTTTTGAACAAGAACAGCAACAACACAAAGACTAAACGCACAACCAAAAAACACTACCCAAAACAAGTTAGCCAAAACAAAATCAACTCCCCCGCCAAC
>JAOZIF010000053.1 GCA_026014495.1 Candidatus Bathyarchaeum sp. | reverse complement strand
AGATGATTTGTTGATTGAGATTCAGACAAAAAACCTGTCCGCAATCAAAAACAAGCTAGGCAAACTGCTTTCAACAAATCAGGTAAGGCTGGTTTACCCTATTTCTCAGGTCAAATGGATTGTTTACGTATCTGACTCGGGAAAATTCATTAAAAAACGTAGGTCACCAAAGAAGGGGAAACTAACTGACCTTTTCGTTGAAATGGTACATTTACCCAGTTTAATTAACCATCAGAATTTTTCTTTTGAAGTTTTGCTGATTGAAGAAGAGGAACACCGGTGCAACGATGGAAAAGGAAGCTGGAGAAAACGAGGCGTAAGCACCAAAGACAGAAAACTGGTACAAGTTTTTGACAGGGTTGTATTTGAGAACAGAACCGACTTTCTTAAAATATTGCCAGACACTCTGGAATATCCTTTTACAAACAAAGATTTTGCCAAAAAACTGGGAGTGTCCATCAGGTTAGCCCAGAAAATAACATATTGTCTACGGAAAATGAATGTGCTAACTGTTACTGGGAAGAAAAAAAGAGCACTACTGTTTAGCATTTCCAAATAAATCACGTAATTGTTTATCTGATTAAACCAGAAAAACTGTTTGCTGCTACATGAATGATTTTTAGTTATGCTTGTCCTTTTTCTTGTGGTGTAGAGATAATCGAGTTAAATTCTTCTTCTGAAATGTATTGAGGAGAATATGTTCCTCCACTGTTTTCTATTTGAGTAATGAATGCCCGCAGATGGTTCCTTGACCCTTTTTGTAGATTGTTGTAAACTGTTGTTATGTCTAGGTTGTCTGTGTCTAACAAGAGTTCACTGAGGTCGTATATGCAAGGTCTTCTATGGTTGCGCCCACGATTAATGCATCTAATGCCGAAGATTCTCCTTGTTCAACTAGATTAGTGTACAAATCAGCAATGACTGCGGAACTGAAAACGCCTACAGTATCGTCTTTGACGGGGTCTTCTATTCCGTAGCGGTCTAAGAGGTCTTTCACTGAGTCTGTGTGTGTTTGCTCTGATTCTGCGATGTTAGACAGAATTTGTAAATTCCATTTTTGTCCAAGAACAGAATAAACGTCCCTTGCTAGTTTTTCTTCTTCACGCATTTGAATTAAACCAGCAATTTCTGCCTCAGTTAGTTCAGATGTGGGGATGTTTTCAATCAAAGCGGTTCCATCAAGAAAATCACTTTCATCGATAACATATTCATTAGAAGTATCCAATTGAGTAAAAACAAACCACACTAAGGATATACTAACCAACAAAACAACAGCAACAATAACGATTTTTTGGGTTTTCACTTTAGGTTAACCTCAAAACAACAAATCGCTAACTATACAATAGAACAAAAGACACTCAAGAATTTTTCCCACAAAATCCCCCTTTTTGCAATCATGAGCATACAAGACGAACCACCTACAATACTGCCTAGAGCTTGCATTTAGCAGTAGCTTAATAGGGTGCGCGTCTATTACATTAACACGTAGACTTTTG
>JAOZIF010000070.1 GCA_026014495.1 Candidatus Bathyarchaeum sp. | reverse complement strand
TGTGATGTTGTTGTTTTGTTGTATCCATACTATTTTGTCGCCTGTTTTTAGTTTTAGGCGTTTCATGATTTCTTTGGGGATTGTGACTTGTCGGTTGGATGTTATTTTGCTTATTTGGATGATTTGGTTTGACATGCTTAAACATCTAATGATATTTTGAAGAATCGTGTATGAATAATTTGTTGTTCATTAGGCTTTTCGTATTATTATTTTGTCGTTCTGTTCTATCCAGAGTGTTTTGTCGCCTGCTTTGAGGTTTAGTTTTTTCATTATTTCTGCTGGGATTGTGACTTGTCGGTTGGATGTGATTTTGCTTATTTGTATGATTCGCTCTGACATTGTTGTGCCCTTATGATATTGAATGTTTTTCTTTTTTTGAAGATTTGGAATTAAAAGATGGAAAAGAATATAAACCATCTTATCCATTAAAAGATTAAAGGGGGCAAAAAGATGCCAGTTAAGGGCTATGATTCGGTGAATGTTCCGTCTGGGTTGTATAAGAAAATAAGAGCGTTAATCCAAAACAGAAGTGATTTGGGCTATAGAAGCGTAACCGAGTTTGTCGCAGAAGCAGTCCGAACCAAACTAATCGACATAGGCGAAACCGCACCCTAAAGGAGAAATGACAAACATTGCACTTTTTCAGAAAATCCGACAAAATCACAGCCAAACAAGCAAAAAACTTTTACAACCAACTACTAAAACATGGAATATCCGAAAAGGCAGCACAAAGTATCGTAAAATTTTACGAAGGCTAAAACAAGATGCCAAAAAACACCTACACATGCCCCCACTGCGGCTATATTATACCTAAAAAAGACATCCACATCTCAGGCTACAACTCACAATCATCCTCTCGCCACATTCACTGCCCAAAATGCAAAAAAATAATCACCAAAACACCCTAACACGCAGTCTTACGGCTTAACTGCACCCAACAACGCTATCTCTAACCACTTAAAATGGCAATCAACATCCTTGTACCCGATTTGCCTTAGCCACTCCAGCTGAGTATGCACATCTAACAGCTTGTTTGACGGGTCATCATCTTGTGGAGTTAAGCCGATTGCAGCCAAAAACTTTTGATGCAAAGCTTTTGTTGGCGAAGCTACGTGCTCTAAATTAAGAAAAACACCACCTGAACGCAGCAAACCAAAAACTTCTGTATACAACTCCTTTTTGCGCCCATGAACTAGATGATGAATAGCCAAACCAGAAATAACCAAATCAAACGGCTCCCACCTGCCCTTTGGCAGTGACTCATTAAGGTCATGCTTCAAAATTTCTATACAATCTGTGTCCTCAAAACGCTTCCTAGCACGCTCCAGCATCGGCTCAGAAAAATCTAAACCAACACCACACGCTTTAGGATTCTTCTGCAACACCAAAGCAAGCAACCTACCATCGCCAGTACCCAAATCCAAAACATAACTAACATCTGACGGAACCTGCTCCAACAAAACCTTAACTATTTCCTCACCATGAGGCCTATCATCAGCAATAGACAAATAACTACGCACATGTTCAGCAGACCTCCAATTGTTAACCTCTACTGGATTATCTCCTTTCATCTCAGACCCACACATTCCAAACTACAATTATTCACACATTCATTAAGCATATTAGTCTCCTAATAGCAGTTCATTGTTGAAAACTAACTTTTTTTCTGAAAAATTCTGCACAGCACACATTTACCGCCAAAAATTCACACAAACATGCACCCCACAACAAACCTCAAACTCAAGAATCGAAAAAAACTGGGGTTTGCTGAGGCTCCTGCACGGGCGAATAAAGAGGGTAAAAAAATGAAACCAAACAGCACTACGATTGCTTCTTAGCTAGTTTCATTTTCCGTGCTTGAGCCTTTTCAGTCCCCATATTTTTTCGATATACTTTACTCCCACAAAAAAAGGGGAGGAAAATGAATGATTATTTCCTTCTTCTCACTAGCCAAAACGCTACCACAACTACGATACAAGCTGCCACAACTGCAAGAATGATAGCTACTTCCGTTGAAATCAGCGGCGCCTCAGTTACTGGCTCTTCAGGCTCTATTGGAGTCGTTGGTGCTACTGCTGGCCCCACACCTACAGCCGTCTCAGAATATGACGGCCAATAAGAATTGGAACCCTCAAACGTAGCAATGACAGTGTATTCGCCCTCTATCTCTGGAGTCCACATCTTCATGAACTGACCATAACCATCGCTTGTAACTCTACCAATGTGCACAAAGTTGCCATTAGGATCAATTGCATCCAACGTCACTTCAACACCCTTCACATTAGCTGGACACGGCTTTTGCATGTACACGTACTCCATCCACACACCCATGCTTTCATCAGATACAGCGGGAACACCCTTGGGGAACCGTGCAGCCTGCTCATCTTGCTGCGTACCAGAAGCAGTATCAATGACCATGCCCGTAATCATCACGCCCTCACCTTTTGCAACAGAATTATCCTGAATCGTAACTGTTGTTTCACTAGGTCCTTTGCCTACACAGTACACTTGGTTGTCGTAATAGTTGTAATACGTCAAGTAGCCCTCAGCAAGAATACCTGTAGGATTACCGCCACCACCAATCTGTCCAGCCCAGCTCATTATCGTCCACACTTCATCTCCAGTATACGCATCGATACACCGCATCCGCTCACCCTTATACAACGGATAGTTCGGAGAGTGCTCATTGTTGAAAGCATACACCTTTCCATCAGCAATAGCAGTTATGAAAATCGGATAATTGCCCCAGATAGCCTCAACACCACTGTTCGTATTATCATACTTCCACAACAACCGTCCATCAGAACAATCATAGCAGTGAATTTCTCCACCATAACTTTGCACATACAAGTTACCATAAGCAACAAAGCCACGTTGACCACCACCACTACCACTACCATAATACTGGAAAGCACGGAAATTAGAACCAACCGGACCCCACACCAGATCACCAGTATCCAAACTATAAGCTAACCACTGCATCGTCTCTGTATCCTGCATAAGAAACACCCGATTCTCCTCATCAATTGGATTTCCTGACGGGAAGAAACGACCAATACCACCTGCTGGCGCAGAATAATCCTTCTTCCACAATAGCTGACCTCTTGTGCCGTCGTCTCTGTCACTAATAGCCCACACCGTGTAGGGGTCTGGAGTACCAATAAGCCGACCAAACTCCCGGAAGTTAGTACTTGTTCCAAGAATCATATCGCCAGGAATAACATTAAGAATACTTGGTGACGCTCTTCCAGTCAAATCTGCAGTTATCGAAACAGTCCAAGAATATGCTTCACTCATGTCAACTGACTTTCCCATAGGTCTCCATTGATAATCTTCGGAAGTAGTTCCAGCGCCGTACCCCGCAGTTGCTTCTAATCCAACATTATGCTGAGTGTTATTCCACAAAGCAATCGAACCAGATTTACTGTCATCATCATAGTCAAGCACATAACGAACTATAGCGCCATAGTCAGTGTAAACTTCAAAACCTGAAGGAACATTAGTCAAATTGTAAATCCAATTTCCTGTCCATGCATCATAACCAATCCATGTAGTGCCTGCAACTTGCCAAATGGTACCTCCAACAACTCCGTGCTGGTTCAACGACTCATAATTGAAAAGTTGACCTTTTATTGTTGGTCTAGCACTTCCAGAAAATAGTCCAGTATAAGGAACACCAAGTTCTTCATTAAGCCAAATCTCCTCGCCTGTACGCAAATCCACACAAATGTAACCTGCACCACTAGCACGAGAACCTCCAGCATGATTGAGCGGCAACTGGAAATAGAGCCTACCACACATTATCATCGCAGCAGAGAATCGACCTTCATATGCACCACCAGAATAGAAACCAACAGCAGGAATCGCGTATGAAGAAGTTCCTCCAACAACTCCTCCAAACTCAATAGGCATAGACCACATCACGTGAGCACTGTTAGGCGCTGTACCATCCTCTTGCCAAAGATCATTCCATGAACCAATCTGAGCACCATTTAACCAGTGTGACGCAATTCCAGCCCACGCTGTGTTCTGCCCTTCTATTGGTCGAGTCCAGTATTCACTTGGAAGCGGATAGTCAGGGATTTTTTGTATTGGGTCTTGCTGCACTGTAATGCTTACTGAATCACTGCTGCCCAGAAAAGTATCACCTACTAAATGAGCACTTCCTCTACGTTCTACATCAGATATGTCTGCAGTTATTCCTGTGGGACCAGTTAATGACAACACCTGTCCAGGATAATCTAGCGTGAACGTGTATGTTCCAATTTGAGTGGGCGTGTATATGCCCCATGTCGAGCCTGTTGGGTCAGAGTCCCATGGACCAAGCGTTTCAACGTCTCCATTAGGGGTGTTAACTGTTACTGTCATGTCACGCCATCTGTCACCGGCGACGCCTATTGCTGTTGGCGGATTTGGAGAAACCCACATTATAAGGTATACACTTTGACCGACACCAACAGGGTCGGGAGTGACTGCGATATAAGCGAATGTGTTCCATGTGTCCTGATCTTGAGCGTTAATAGTTGGTATGGTAATTAGCATAGCAGAAATAGTCAATATTAGAGTTAAAACAATCGTAGTAATTTTTGTTGGGTATTTTTTTGTTTTTTTCATTTTTTTGCCTCAAATATTTTTGTTTAAATTATTTATTTTGCTCATTTTTTAGTTAAATTTTTGTAAGACGGGTTCCGACTGACACATGCGAAAGTTTTTTCTATGTATCGAATGAAATATACTACGTAAGGACTCTTGGGGGCAGGGTTTGTCATCTGAAACCGACGAAATCGAGATTCTAAAAAATTTGGGATTAACTCTTAACGAGGCAAAAGTGTACTTGGCTCTTTGTCATCATGGAATATTAGATGTCAGAACAGTAACAAAATGCACAGCTGTACCTCGCCAAGATATATACCGAGTAATGGCTAACCTTAACGATCTGGGATTAATTGAAAAAATAATCAGTTGGCCAACCAAATTTAGGTCAATACCAATAGAAAAAGGAGTTTCATTATTACTCAAACGCAAACAAAAACAAATTACCAACTTACAGCTAAAAAGCAAACTTTTGCTTAAACGCTTTCAAGTCACCAACAACACGAAACAAGAGTTAGAAAAACCACGATTTATTTTAACTCCAAGACGAGAAACTTTTGTTGAAAAAGTAAGGGCTTTGACCAAAACTGCCCAGAAGTCTATTGATGTTGTGAGTTCGTATAAGCGGCTTTTGAAGATTCATCTTTTTTCTGACACTCTTGAAAACGCTTGGTCTAGAGGCGTCAAATGTAGATTTGTTATGAATAAACCTGAAAAAAGTAGAGCTGCAACTGAACTTTTGAAGTTTCTTACCAGTGGCTCCTGTTGCCATGTGAGATTTATTCCTCATGCTCCAGAAACCGTTGTGAGCATATACGACCAACGAGAAATTTTAGTTATTGCAGATCCAAATGTTGAACTTTTGGAGTCCACTGCATTGTGGTCAAACAGTTCTAGTTTAATCGCCGGAATGAGAGATTACTACAATATTCTGTGGATGACAGCACTAGAAGAACCAAAATATAACACAGACTACAAACAGACTTGAAATTTTTAAAGTTAATTGGGATTCTAGCTTTTTTCTGTTTTGTCAAGCACAGAACTTTATTTTTCTAGACTAAACTCTGTCCATAATGGGTAGTGATCTGAAATTCGCCATGACAGCTGAGTTTTGGTTAAATTAAGTGTTGAAAGTGCAACATCAGTAAAGCCGAAGTATCCACTTTTGATGTGCTTCATAGATAGGGCAGGCATGTTGTTTGCGCCAGTAAACCAAGCAATCTGGTCATAAAACTTTTCCAAATTCGGCTTATCAGAAACCGAAAAAATAGTCCGCGGCACCTTGTGCAAATCCTCAGGAACATGCAATCCAGTAGACGTAAACGCCTGATATAGTTCATCATCCGCCCGGTCTATGTTAAAATCACCCAACGCAATCAAATTATGATCATAACAATTAATACTAGTCGCCCAATCAGACAACCACTCCGCAATAGCCTTCAACTCTGGAACACGTTGCGTAGCATTAGACCCATACAGCACATGCAAAGTAACAAGAATAAACGTCTTCGGCTTCCGCAGAGGAGAACCCCCCGCCCGAAAACTCACAGCATATGGTGTCCTCGCAAACTGCTTACTTAATGCGTCCTCCCCAATCTGGGTCAACTGCTCCTCAGGCAAAACCAACTCACAAGCCAAACCAGACATCTGCACCCTACGTGTATCAAAAACATATGCCATACGTTCACTATTACCCGGAGCGCCCTTAGTAACATCCGTTAAAACCAATGCCCAATTCTGCCCAAGAGCCTTTAACATGTGACGTAAAGACTTGATGTTCCCTTTGACCTCTTGAAGCGCAACCACATCAAATCTGGAAACAATCTCGGTTATACACCGCAGTGCATGAAGATTACGCTTCGGACTATCACTGTCCGCCACCACCCATTTTTCGGTTAAACCCCCAAAACCCCGAATATTCCAAGTAGCAACAAGCAAATTCTTATCCACAGACTTTTCTGGAATCTCATTATCCAGCTCTGCCCGAAGCTTATCAAGCTCTTGCTCAATCTCTTCTGGCGGAGAATCCAAAATCTTTTCACAAACACTTGACATACAAATCCCCCATTCACACATTTAATCCCTGAACTTTTAAGCATTAACAACACAAACATACCAAGCCACTAATAACGCTTCATTATACAAACAACGATTGCATTGTTTTTATTTGGGTTCGATAATCTAGATTTGAGCGTGTATACAGTGGGAAAAATGGACAGCCAACGCGGACAAAAATTAACACTCAGATGCAGCGCCTGCAAGCGACCACTAGGTATATTCTACCAAAAAAAGAGTGTCTCCAAACCCGCCAAACTTGTAATACTAAATGGTTCAGTGCACAAAACACAACAAGGAACAACAAAAATCCACGCCACATGCAAATGCGGCGCAAAAACAGTGTTCGAAAACAAATCAACCGAAATCACAAAACAAGGCTGGCGACGAATAACCTAACAACCAACAAAAAAATCACAAAAACCCACACAAAAATAGAACACTACACCTGGCCCTTTTTACGTAAAAAACATAAGTGTTTATTGTTGCCTTCAGAACAAACAGCTACAACAAAGCGCCCATCTTGTATGCGGCATCCAACTCTTTTTTGTTCTCTAAGATTTCGCCTTTCTCATATGCTTTACCCAAAACCTTACCCACTAATTCCATTCCCAAATACTCAAAAGACAACCGAAACATCTCAATCAACGGACCACACGCCTTGGAGCCCTCCGCAGAAGGCAAAACAACAACTGCTCGCTTACCAACCAACTTCTTATTCTCAACAAACGGACGCAACCTATCAAGAAGCATCTTCATCTTTGCAGTAGGACCATACCAATACACGGGCGTACCAAAAACTATCACATCAGCATCTGCCATCAAAGGATAAAGCTGCTGCATCTCATCGTGTACACAACAAACATAATCTCCCTTTTTGCAACCCCTACAATCACTACACACAGAAATTGTATAATCATACAAGTAGAGCTTCCGCGCCACATGCCCTTTTGTTCTACTTCCTTCCAAAACCTGATCCACTAACAAATCAGTATTGCCCCCTCTTCGGGGGCTACCAATCAACGCCAAAACTTTCATGCCAAATGCAGTTACTCCTTAAAGAATCTCCTTATGTCCATAAGATCCTTCATGGTATTAAGAGTAAACCACATACCATGATATGTATAGCCCTGAAGCATCTTTTTATCCGCCAACCGTTGCATAGCAGAAAGCTCAAAATCGCCTTCATTTGGAAAAATCTGTTCCACTGCACTTTTCTTAAAGACATAATGTCCCGTGCTAACGTAGAAATCAAGCGTTTGCCTATGCTGAAAACGGATAACGTCAATACCATTCGTAAGCGTAACCTTGCCAAAAGGTATCTGTGGATTAGCCAAAAGAATGCCCGCTCCCTTACCTGCATAATCAAAGAGCTCATTAGGGTCATAAAAAACAAGGTCATCAACGTTCATGACATACGCAACCTTTCCCTTGACCTGCTCAAAGGCTTTTTTCGTTGCACCACCAGTTCCTAAACTATTCTCTTCTGGCGAATACGTAACATGCTCTTTTGTAAGATCTGTTCTATTGGACGCAACAATAATATTCTCAAAATCATGGGAACGCAACCAATCGATTTGATGATCAATCAAGGTTTTCTTGTTTATCTTCAACAGTGGCTTTGGAACCCACGTTGCAGGTTTTAGTCGCCAGCCTTCGCCTCCTGCCAAAATTATTGCTTCTTTCACACAAGTTCACCCCAAGTGCCTTGTTATGAATTATTTCTCCTCAAAGATATATGTTTAGTAACCCAAATTTTGTGAATCTTTATAAATCCCAATATGCAGTAGTTCATCAACGATTAAAAGGATGTGAGATTGTGCCATCACACGGTTCATTATCTAAGGCTGGCAAAGTAAGATCCATAACTCCCAAAGTAGAAGCACGGGAAAGACACTCTACAGCGCCCAGAGTCAACAACCGTAGTTCTTACTATAAGCGCTTCATCTTAAGCAGGGATAGCGGTCAATACACGCCAGGTAAACGACAAAGAAGAAAACGAAGATAATTCGCTTTCACCATTTTCTTTTCAAACAATTTTGTGGCCTAATATTGGCTACTACATTTCTGCTTTCTTAAAACAACATTCTTGAAACTGAACTTTCCAGAGATTTACGAAAGTGATGCGTTGCTGTAGTAACAATCCATTATTTTCTTTGTTTGTTCTTAAAAATCTTCATTGTTCTACTTGATTTTCTACAGCAAGAGAAAAGTTATTCGTCAACCGAAGACTTTACAGAACCTAATATTATCTCTCAAGGCACTACTTTAAAGTTATACTTTTCGTTTTTTCAATCATACATGTTAACAAATCTTAAATTCACATCAGATTATAGCAAATTATAGTAAATAAATGGAGAAAAAAATGATGAAAATAAACAGTAAAACAGTGACTACAATATTTTTGGTTTTAATGTTAACTACTACTGCTATTCTACTTACTTTACCAACAATATCTGCACATGACCCGCCGCTAACTATTCCAACATATTCATACATCGTAGTTTCACCCAACCCCGTAGGGGTCGGTCAAAGTGTATATGTTGTAATGTGGGTTCATCCAAACCCACCAACAGCAGTTGGAGAGGGTGGTGATGTATGGCGCGACATGACACTGACCGTTAAACAGCCTGACGGAAACGTCGAAACATTTGGTCCATGGAATTCTGACTCGACAGGATCTACATTCACTGTATACACCGTTAACCAAATCGGTACATACGAATTCACAATGGATTACCCAGGACAAGTGATTTCTTGGTATGGCCCCAATGGTTTGCCTCCTGGTAACCCCGATTATTTATACGGGAGAGGCATGGATGTATACGTCAATGATACTTTTACAGGCAGCAGCGCAACAACAACCCTTACTGTAACTGATGAGCCCGTGGAGAAGATCCCTGAGTATCCTCTTCCAACCGAGTACTGGACACGACCAATCGAAGGACAGAACACAGCATGGGCTAATCTTGGATCGCACTGGCTTGGAGGATCTCACATCGGTGCATATAAGAACGTTTGGCAAAAAGACGGAATTGCCCCTAACAGTGCTCACATAATGTGGACAATGCCTGCCGAGTTCGGAGGTATTGTCGGAGGACTCTCTTCAAATCCAAACGATGCTACCGGTTTCTATTCTGGAGGTTCATATGAAGGCAGATTCCAGAATTCAATAATCATGTATGGGCGACTCTATTGTGAGTTACCTCTTAGCCATTCCGGCAGTGGCGGGGGATATGTGTGTATTGATTTGAATTCTGGCGAAGAGATCTGGCGTCGGGACGATATTCGTCCAACTTTTGGGCAACTCTATAATTACGAATCACGCAACCAACACGGAGTCGTCGGCGGAATTTTGTGGCAAACAAGTGGAAGCAAATGGATTGGAATTGACGCATTTACTGGAAAGAACGCATATAACTTAACTGGTGTTCCTTCAGGAACAGAAGTATACACGAATCTTGGAGAAATCGAACGTTACGTGCTTAACTATGCCGACAGAGAGCTATCATTGTGGAGCACAGCTGCAACAAACGCTTCAAATTTGGTGAGAACCCCAGGGACGGCCAGCGAAGCCTATCAATTTAGACCTCTAGGCAAGGAGATTGATGTCAGCGGCGCAAACCAGTACTTATGGAAAGTGACAATACCCGATTTGCCCGGAACTTCTGACGCTAGAATCATTACCGTTCTTCCTGGCGACTTAATATTTGGAACCAGCACAACATTCCCGAATTTCCGACAGACCGGCACTCCAGATCCTTACACGCTATGGGCACTAAATCTCGACGAATCAAGAGGTGAAATAGGTGAACTAATATGGATCAAAGATTATTCAGCGCCAGAAGGTTACATAACTCAGAGGATAGGAATTGATCACCAAGGCTATAATCCAGTGGACGCGGTTAATCGCGTGTTCATAATGGCTGTGGATGAGGATATGCAATTCTTGGGTTACAGCCTTGACGATGGAAGCCTATTGTGGGGTCCAACGACTGAAGACAAAAATGACTTTATGTATTATGGAAGTGGAGGAGGTAAAGGTCCTATTGTCTTTACCGCTTATGGCAATCTTTACCAGCAAGGCTATGGTGGAGAAATCTACTGCTATGATACTGCGAACGGAAACCTACTGTGGGTATATAACAACACTAACAGCGGTATGGAAACAGTGTGGGGCAATTATCCAATATTCATAGGTGCTATTGCTGACGGAAAAGTCTACGCTTTCAATAATGAGCACTCTCCTAACTACCCGCTATACAAAGACGAAAAGGTATACTGCATTGACGCTTTCACTGGAGACGAATTATGGACTCTAACTGCATGGGCTGGTCAAACTGGAGGAGGAGGTACATCAACTATGGTTCTTGCCGATGGTTTCGTAGTATATTACAATTATTACGACAATCAGATATATTGTGTCGGTAAGGGACCAAGCGCTACAACTTTGACAGTTCAAGATGACGTTGTCGCAAAAGGAGATAGTATACTGATCAAAGGCATTGTGACTGATCAATCTCCTGGTACTGAGCAATTTGAACAAACAAAACGTTTTGCAAATGGTGTTCCTGCAGTTGCTGATGAATGCATGAGCTCGTGGATGGAGTACGTGT
>JAOZIF010000044.1 GCA_026014495.1 Candidatus Bathyarchaeum sp. | reverse complement strand
GTTTTACAGCGTTATCTACGCGGTCTACAAGGTCTTCGGGTAGTTGCACCGTTTTCCATTTCAAGTTGGTTCCTTTTTGTGAAGGAGTGAAAAGATTTAAATCACTTGTGAGATATGGATGAGATATGCATGAGATAAAGGGGGATTGAAAACGAAAAAAACCACTATAACACCTAACCTATTTCCAGAAACAACAATAACACACGACAAAGAACTTGAAACTCTTCGTAAACAACTAAGAGCGCATGGCTTCTCAAAAAAAGCAACAAATGCAATCGTAAGGTTTTACGGAGGATAAACTGGTGCCTAAAAACTCTTATGTGTGCCGTCACTGCGGATATGTTCTGCCTAAAAAAGACGCCGTCATTTCAGGTTTTGATGCTCAAAATTCTCTGTGCCACATTCATTGTCCCAAATGTGGAAAAACAATCACTCACTCCCCATAAAAGAGGTGAAAACCTATGCCCGTTAAAGGCTACGATTCAGTAAACCTACCATCAGGATTGTACAAAAAAGTGAAAACTGTAATCAAAAACAGAAACGAACTGGGTTACAGAAGCATAACCGAATTTGTCGCAGAATCAGTCAGACACAGACTAGTGGAAATAGGTGAAACTGCGCCATAAGCTATCAACTTTTGTAAACGTTGAGCACTTGTGTTGTTTTGTCAAATTTTTTTGACTAGTGTTTTGTTGTGTTTGCGTTTTTTGGTCAAGAAACCTTTACAAAAAATGTTTTATGGGTTATTGTGTGCACAATAGGTTAGTTAAGGCGTTTAACATGAAGAAACTATTCTCTTCATTTATTATACTTTCAATACTCCTTTTGTTATTTGTTAACTTGCAGTCTGTTTGCTTGGTTTCTGCCAACTTTTTTCCTGCCTCAGTTCCCGAGCACACAATCGAAATCACCGCAACAGGAGACGTGACAGGGACAGAACATATTCAGCGTAGCGGCAGCACCTACACGTTCACGGCAGACATAACAGGAAGCATCGTAATCTTTTGTAACAACATAGTTGTTGACGGGGCAGGCTACACACTTCAAGGAAACGGAACCCTCACAGGCATCTGGCTCCAAGAGCTAAACAACGTAGAAATAAAGAACCTGCACATCAAAAACTTCAGCCATGGCATACAATTCACCTACGGAAACTCAATGGATGGCTGCAGTGGCATCACAGTTTCTGCAAACACCCTAACCGACAACAACCATGGAATAACCCTTGGCATGATGTCAGACGGCAACAACATTTTGGGCAACACGTTCGCAAACAACACCTACGGCGTTTACATCAACCACTCACCAGACAACACTTTCAGGGACAACCAGCTAATCGACAACACATACAACCTGTGGGTCAACTGCGAAACGTCAGTTCAAATGACACACTTCACCAACGACATCGACACCTCAAACACAATAAACGGCAAACCAATCGTATACTGGGTCAACCAAAAAGACAAAACCGTGCCCTCAAACGCCGCATATGTGGCTCTAGTTAACTGCACAAACATAACCGTCCAAAACCAAACACTAACCCAAAACAGCCAAGGCATACTTCTAGTCGCAACAAGCAACTGCTTGATAACAAACAACCACATCACAAACAACGACTACGGCATCGTGCTCTTTGCGCCATACGAAATCTGCAGCAACAACACAATATCCAAAAACATCATAACAGCAAACAACAAAGACGGCATTAATTCGTGGAACTCTGAACACACACTAGTCACAGCAAACACCGTAACAGGCAACCAACAAAGCGGCATACTATTCTACGACTCCAGAAGAGCCATCATCTCCGAAAACACAGTAACACAAAACACACAAGACGGCATAAAACTCTGGGGACACGAATCAAATGACAACACCGTCCACGCCAACACCGTAACAAACAACCAAAACGGCATAAACCTCGACACTGCATTTAACAACACAATCGTTGGCAACACAATACAACAAAACAGCGACTACGGCATAATACTCGATTACACAATTCCAGTTTTTTCCAACAACACAATCTACCAAAACAACTTCAACAACACCCAACAAGCAACCTACACCAACGACCCACTTGCAGGAACACTACCCGACATGGAACCCGCAACAGACCGATGGGACAACGGCACAACAGGAAACTACTGGAGCAACTACAACGGCACAGGACCCTACATCATTAACGAAAACAACCAAGACAACCACCCACTCACACAACCCACCACAATCCCAGAATTCCAATCATGGATAATACTGCCCATACTCATCACAACAACTCTAGCAATAACACTCTGCAAACAAAAACTAACCAAAAAACACCGCACATATTAGGAGACTAATAGCAGAAGATTGTTGAAAACTAGCTTTTTTAGAATGTTTTTTTGTATCCGCACTAATTTTTGTCCTTCATTCCTCTTGTTGTGGTGCATGTTGGTTGGGCGCAAAGAACTTGGAAATAATTCATGTTATCTGACACATCCGAGGTAAACACCAAATATTTACAAAAAACTCACTAACCGAGTTGATTAAATAGCTTGCAGCCTACTGCATTTAATTGACTAGTTATTTGAGCTTGATTTGAAACGTGAGGGGGGATTATTTTTGGTAATTAAACAATGTCCGAAATGTAACCACAACGTCAGCCTAACCCAGTTGCAGTGGGACTTGGGTGCAAAACTGCCAAAGGACTGCCCTTGGTGTAACAAAAAAGTAACTAAAAAAGAAGATAGAACCAGAGAATACTACCATGAGGAGTCAAAACCAACCTACCGTCCTTGGCTCAAAAAAGGTGCATAACCTGACAAATAAAACAACTTTAGATTAATCCACTGTTAAAAAACCTACAATTCATGATAGTTCTGCGACTCTGCATGCACACACAATAAATGTGGAAATTCACGCCTGCCTACGCGAAACCACTCCCCCAGATTCAACAATCATATTTAGGATACTAATAGCAGAACATTGTTGAAAAATACCTTTTCTGCAAAAAACCAAGCACACCACTAAACGTAAATCCAAAAAGTTAAGTTCTCCCAAAGTAACACTTCAACTAAGACATGGTTGGTGAGTAAGTTTGCTTGCATACATTTTAGTCACAGTAAAATCAGGCTCAGAAAGAGAATTTCTAAAACAAATCTCAGAATTCAAAGAAGTAATCGAAGCAAACCTTGTCATCGGAGAAAACGATGCTGTAATAAAAATAAACATCAAAGACATCTCAGACATGGACAAATTCTTAACAGAAAAACTTCGAGTACTACCTGACGTTTTCCTTACAACAACCATGATAATAACCGAGCAATTCAAACAAAAAACACAATAACACAAGCTCCGCTTGGAGCATAATTAGCCCATAACAAAGACAGACAGCCAATCAAAAACCAGCGGAATACCCAAAACCCAACTTAAAACCTCTAAAACAACAAGTGAAACAAACGCAGAAGTTATGCCTACAGCAAATGCACCCACAAAACCTGTTTCATAGTAGTACTTGACTAAAAGCAGCCATGCAATAACCGACATCAGCAATGCGAGTTCTAAACTAAAAACCGAAAGACACACAATCAAAACAAGAGTTCCAAGAACAGAAATTGAAAAAGCATCCTTTAAGCTGACCCTCTTTCTTCCAACCACGGCATTACCTGACACATAAAAAATCACGGTCATGATAGCAAAGATTATGACAAACGAAATTATGGACAAAATAATGTCCTCTAACCCTGTTTGCTCAAGCAACGTATCCATAATGAGGGCAGCAAATTGAGTAGCCAACACAAACGCCACCAAGATATTCTACGAATACACTTGGCTTGCAGATAAATGATTTGATTCCTTCCCAATTGCATACGGACGCTAAAAACCGCCAAAAACAGCTAAAAATGAACATACACAACGTTTTTTTCATCCCAGAAAAGGGCAACTCTTTAAAGGAGGGTACATCCAGAAATACACTTCCTTAGAGGACGTTGAACTTATGAACTCACAAAACCCTGCCATCATAGGAGTCGGCAGGACAAAATTTGGAGAACACTACGAAAGAGACCCCGAATCTCTAATCGAAGAAGCTGGACTCCAAGCACTAGACTCTGCAGGCATAACACGAAAAGACTTGAATGCCTGCTACCTTTCCGACTATTTTCTCCAAGTCACAAACAAAATCGGGCTAGAAGAAGGATTCTTCTCTGAACTCCTAGAACTTCATGTCCCCATGGAAAAAACCAGATCATTTAGCTCCGCACTACTAAATGCCTGCCACGCAATTCAATCAGGAAAATATGACCTCGTCCTAGTTGGCGGAATGGAAAAAATGACTGACCGCTGGGACAAAATCAGAGACGACCTAATGCTCCTAGAAGACCCATGGAGCTACTACGCAGGCTGCACACCCGAAGCAAACCATGAACTACTACTCAACGGATACGCCAAAAAATATGGCATCAAAGGAAAACAACTCGAAAAACTTTACACTGCACTTGCCCAAATATCAGTAAAAAACCACAAAAACGCCACAAAAAACCCCCAAGCCCAATACAAGAACCCAATAACCGTCGAGCAAGTCATAAAAGCGCGGGGTAATCATTGCAAATCATTGGGGCTCTTCGACTTTGCCCCAGTTTCTGACGGCGCATCAGCTTTAATTCTGGCAAGCCCAAAAGCCGCCAAAAAATGCTCCGATATTCCTGTTTACGTCTTGGCTTCCTCTTCAGCCACTGACTACATCACATTTCCCTCACGAGAAGACAGAACAGGATTTGTAGCAACAACCTTAGCCATGCAAACAGCCCTCAAACAGGCTAACGTTGACTTAACCGAAATTCAAATAGCTGAACTCTATGACCAATCAACACTACTTGAGATGCTATCTCTAGAAGACTTAGGCTTTTGTAAAAGAGGAAAATCATGGCTTGACATACACAAAAGCTGCGAAGACTATCAGGGCTTCTACGAAATAGGCGGCAGAAAGCTCTATGTAAACTTGAATGGAGGCCTCAAAGCCGACGGAAATCCATTAGGTGCAACTGGCGGCGCACAAATCTTTGAAATTTTCAAACAGTTACAAGGAAAAGCTGATAGCCGACAAGTCCACTTGGACGGAGAAGCTCCTAAACTGGGTTGTGTTTCAGAGTTAGAAGGCTTTGGCACAAAATCATACATACACATTCTGGGGAGAAACTAAAATGAGCAGCGAACCTATCGAAAGAAGGGTCTCCTATATCGGAGACAGACTACGAGCCAGCCAGTGTACTCTGTGCGGAAAAGAATACTTCAGAGGCAAAAACTACTGTGGAAGCTGCGGAAGAAAAAGTTTCGGAAAAATGAAGACCATAGACTACTTCTATGACCAGGGTACCCTTGAAGTCTCCACTCTTGTTAACCAACCCACTAACAGGTTTATCAAGATGGGTTCATACATTTACGGTCTCGTATCATTTCATGATGGAAAAACTAGAGTCCCAGGAAGACTAACCGACCTCTTGATACAAGACGGAAAAACTGACGTTTCATGTTTTGATGGAAAAAACGTTGTCCCACGATTCAGAAGAAGACACACCGTTGGAGAAAGCGATGTTATTCCTACGATTTCTCTTGCTTTCACGGTTGCCGACGGCTACTACCCGCACCAAAAATATGAGATTCATAAACCCACAAAAGAGTATGAAACCCCCGGAATCGTTGGATACGGAGTTTACACCTCAAAATTCCGAATTAAAGAAGGAAATATGGAACGCTCTGTGCCCTTCATTGATGAAGACGCAGTTACTGCAGCAGTAGACGCTGGAAAACTGGCGTTAATTCACTCTGGAGTAGATAAAACATTAATTGGCAAAGTATACGTTGGCTCAGAATCAAATCCATACGCTGTTAACCCAATTGCATCCAAAGTAGCACAGGTTCTAAAGCTTGGCAAAGAAGAAAAAACAGGACTACAAAGCGTAGATGCCATCGACACCGAGTTTGCATGCAAAGCAGCCACAAGCATGTTCAAAGATGCTGCGTCACTTGTCTATTACCCAAAAACCAACACAGACTACGCTATGGCAATAGGAGCAGACAACTCTCAAGCTGCACCCAGAAACGAACTGGGCGGCGAATTAGACCATTTTGTAGGCTTTGGCGGCTCAGCATTCATCTTTGGCATGCATGATGTCATCGCTGAAATGGAAGGATGGTACTCCTGTACCTCAGACACGCCAGACTTTTGGAGAAGAGACATGCAAGCATACCCACGACATGGTGGACGATTCACCGGTGAGCCTGCTTACTTTAAACATGTAATAAAATCTTGTAAAACCCTCATGGAACAACTAAAGTTAAACCTTGACGACATAGATTACTTTGTTCCCCATCAACCAAACCTTCGGTTCCCAGTTAAGGTTGCAAAACAATTAGGATTCAAAGAAGAACAATACCTGCCAAGCCTAAAAGTTGCCAAATTTGGAAACGCCTACTCTGGGTCTTCACCTATTGGCTTGGCTGCTGTTTTAGATATTGCTAAACCTGATGAGCGGATAGTTCTTGTCAGTTACGGATCTGGGGCTGGAAGCGATGCATACTCGTTCATGACCACTAGCCAGATATTGGAGAAGAAGCGGCGCCAAAAGTTCACGGTTAATCACCAGATTGATAATGAGCATTTAGAGTATGTGGATTACCACACCTATAGACGACTTAAGCATGGACTGTAAAGTTATGGTCTTGTTTAATTGAAGTTTTGTGGCACTTTAGACTGGTTTTTGTTTGGGTGCCCCCCTCTATTCTTTCTCAAATATGCTGTCTTCTGTTAATCAAATGAAACAAACCTGAAGTGCACCTTTGGATTTTCAATCCATATTGTGTCTTCATAACACTTTCAAAGCTAAAATTGAGAAGAAACACTACACAACCACCCTTCAGGATAATCGCATAGACAGAAAATAAGGTGTACGTTATGATGATTTCAAAAAGAGGAATAATTGTATGGATATTTATTTTTGCAACTTTCCTAACTGTAATGGCTTCTTTATCAATGGCTGTCTTACTCATAAATGAGGGCGCAGCAGCCATCGTAACCCCTTACATACTAGGGAGCATAGCAGGCGCCCAAAGCGTAGAAATCTATCTATGGCTATCAATAACTACCACGTTCATCTTTCTAGGAATCACATGCATAATCATATACCTAAAACAACCTCCAGACCCTGAAATCGTTAAACTATTGCTCAAAGTAGGCGGAAACTTAGCTGCCCTCAGAAAGGCACAAGAAACCTCAGTAACCGAATTAGTTGACCAAATGGAATACGGCAGAAAAGTGAACCAGAAGTTCTTCAGCACAGTCAGCTCAGACCTCAAAGAAGACAAAAAAGAGACAATAGACCTTTTGACAAAGCAAGGAAAAGCCGTCAAAAAAATCAGTTCAGACCTAGTTTCTACCCTAGAAACCAAGACCGCTGAAACTGGAGAAAAACTTTCTGCTGACCTAAAACGACAAGAAGCAGTCATGCTTGGAGTCAAACGAATAAGCGAAGAAGGCGCTACTGATTTGAAGAGTCAGCGAGCGGAACTGGAAGAAATTAAACTTAGGCTTGAAAGAATCGAGGGCAACATGGTGCCAAACCAAGCTAACCTGAAGAGCCTTGATAATCCTGAGGACATAAAAGGAATAGGTCCAGCTTTGGGAAAAGAGTTGAGGACACTAGGTGTAACATCTGTTGGCGACTTCCTCACAACTGACCCTGATGTCATCGGAGAAAAAACTCGAATATCAAAAGAGATGGCAGAAAACCTACAAGCATCAGCTCAACTGATGATGATTCCAGCAGTAGACTCAAGCAACGCTGAGCTGCTTATAGAAGCTGGAATAAAATCGAGAAAGCAACTGGCAGAACAGGATTTGATTCAGCTTAGTAGAAGAGTAAGCGAAATCGCCAAAATTTATGTTGAACAAGGCAAAATCTCAAAAGAAGAATATCCAACAATTGAACAAATATCCTTTTGGATACGCAACGCACGATAACTGCTCTTTGCTGCAGTTAGAGGAATAGTTAAATATGCGCCCCAAGACTATAAGCTCGAAGTTCAAAAATGATACGAAGACTTGTATTAGACGTCTTAAAACCGCACCAACCATCTGTTGTCGAAGTTTCTGAGGCTCTCAGTCACCTTGAAGGCGTGGAAGGCGTAAACATAATAATAAATGAGATAGACCAGCAAGTAGAAAACGCAAAAGTTATCGTTGCTGGAATCTCTATAAGTTTTGAAGACATCAAAAAGAAACTAGAGGAATTTGGCGCTACTATCCACTCAATTGACGAGGTTGCTGCTGGCAAAAGAATCGTTGAAGAAGTAAAAACTCCTCAAGACAGCTCCGCTAGAATGTAAACAGGCTTTAGAGCATCACCGAACTTTTTTTCTTAACGGAGTTCTTGTTCCACGTGATGCTATACTGCGCCTAACAACAGTGCAATCAATATCGTTGCTACTCCAGCAACCAGTGTTTGTATTCCATAAAGTAACGCATTTTCTTTGGCTATTTTTCCTAGATAAATTCCTAGCATAAACAAAGTAACCAGCGTCACTACAAGAGATGCTGTGTATGCAGTTTGAACTTCTATTAACCCATGTAGCAAAAGAAAGAACGGCGACAACGAAATAAGTGCGGTTATAATTGGTGAGCCTCCATCAACAACAGCTGCGTAGAATGAAACAAATCTTGTGGCGTCGGATATCACAGAGTCGTTGAGTTTTGTCACCATTGCGCATTCAAGATCCTTGAGGTTTCGTTTTCGTTCAGCCCTTTCAGTCATGTATGCTCCGGATAATCCAGAGATTCCCATTGCCAAACATGCACCTAAACCAGAGGTTACAATTATCTCTGGTTGAGTAACATTCACAACCCATGCCCCTACGATTATTCCCAGCATAGTCATGGAGCCGTCAAACCCGTTTTTCACGAAGTATCTTCTGGCTATTGGGCCCATCTCAGTGATTTGGATGTACAATCGAATTCGTTTAATTATAGCTCTCAAACGTTTAATCAAAGCCAATCACAACAAAAAAAGTTCTGCGAACACTCATCAGTAATGCAAAAACGTGTAGACTTGCTAAAGCCATTAACTGACCAATCTTCCCTTGATTCTTACCTTTTTTGGTGGCTCTTAATGAACTTTTTCCTAAATCTGCAGTTTGGCAATCTTGTTTACATTTACACGGATGTATGCTGTATCCTCTACCTGCTGTTGTTATTCATTTACTGACGTATGTCAAGAGTTATTAGGAGGGTCATGAAATTCTTTAGCAATCAGATATGATAATCTTGTGGAGAATACGATAGTTGTTTGGGAAAGAAATACTTGAAGTTCTATATTCGCCAATTAAAGCTTTCAAAAAAATTGTTGAAAAACCAGACTTCAAAGCAGTACTCCTAGTTTTATTGCTTGTAATCTCCTCAACAGTGGTTTTACAGTTTGTCTACAATGATAAACAGTTATACGAGGTCAGGGCACCAGAAGATGACGACTGGACCGAGGCGTTAAGCGGTCAGTACGACTGGGATGCCACAGACTCGATTTCGCTGGATGCGACAAATTATCAAATGGGAAACAACAGCATCAGCTCTTCTGTCATGGGATCAACAAGCATTTGGCTAAAACTGTCAGAAATCGATTCCATCAACTGCTCAGAAGCAGGTTACACTGAATTGTTCTTCTGGATAAACATGACCAATCAGGACGGTTTGTCTGCAAGTTCAGCAACTCTGAAATTGTTTTCAGGAAGCGAAGCTAGCTACTTTGAAACAGATTTGGGAAGTCTTTTGCCTTCAAACAAAGACTGGGGAAACATTACTCTTAATGTAGGTTCAACTCAAGGTTGGATTTCGGTTGGCTCTCCAGATTGGCAAAACATAACAGGACTCGAATTCATGGCTGTCTGGTCTAGTTCGTCAGATTTGACGCTAAAAATTGATGGCCTGTTTTTCAGAAATTATGTTTCACCAATAGAATCTGCAGGACTTGAGACCGCACTATTATACATTCTATTTTCAGTTACGTTTTCGGTTGGAATAAACTGGATCTTGTGGTCAGGGCTTGTATTTATTGTCGCAAAACTTTTTGGAGAAGACCTTGGCAAATGGAACGCATTCTTTGTGATTATAGGACACGTTTTCATAGCTACCGCGGTTTACACTTTGATAAGTGCATTAATCTTCACTTATCTTCCTATCTTGACGATGCCCGTAGAATATGACCTCCAAGTTGCTGCTTTCAGCGCTACATGGTTATCTAACATAGTCTACCAAGTAGGAACAGTGCTTTTGTATGCTGGAGAAATTTGGGTAGCTGCTCTTAGTGCAGTTGTATTGAAGACCATGAAAGATATTCCATGGGGAAAAGCTGCAACAATCTCCGTGCTCGCCTTCGCTTTGAGATTCGCCCTGAGTTATTTCTTTGGAATATAGCACGAATCGATTAAAGACTAGAGCCTGCTCTCTGCTAAAGACGAGCACCTTTTTGGGCTCCCTCATCCTTTTTTTTATGTTCCAAAAAATCTTGAAGCCTATTCGGTAAAGCTTATATTCGAATTAATACTCCTTCATTTCGCCAACAAAACAGAACAACCGAAGTCCTTATTTGGCAGCGGGTTCATTTTTGGCGGCATTGTACAAAACGGAGGAATATATATTTGAAAATTAATGAATTAAGAGATGGAATGCGCAAAGTAGATGTTGAAGCAGACGTGGTCGAAAAATCAGATGTCCGCGAAGTTCGTTCACGATACACTAACGAAACCTACAGAGTTGCTGACGCCACAATAGAGGATGAAACAGGTAAAATAACTTTGACTCTATGGAACGAGCAAACTGAGCAAGTTAATGTTGGCGACCGCATCAAAATCGAGAATGGATACATCAAATCCTTTAGAGATGTGCTTCAGCTTAACTCAGGCAAATATGGGACTCTAACAGTCCTGTAAACCCCATTTTATTTTCTTGGTGCCTTGTGTATCAAACAAAAAATTCAAGAAATCAGCCAAAGAGACGGAATAAACCGAATCGAAGGCTTGGTTATTTTTGTTTCCCAAAACTAAACTCGACCGCAAACTGCAAACCAAAATAAAGTTGGGAGACGAGCCGTAGACTGAGGTTGCCTTTTATTTTTTTGAGTGTTGAACGTCAATCTTAATATTAAAGAGAAAATATTAACACAGAACGTACTGTTTAGCCCGGTAGTGTAGTGGTCAATCATGGAGGCCTTTGGAGCCTCTGACGGGAGTTCGAATCTCCCCCGGGCTA
>JAOZIF010000063.1 GCA_026014495.1 Candidatus Bathyarchaeum sp. | reverse complement strand
TACTATCTGGGTAACCTGAAACTTATGAGTTCCGTTTTTGACATTACAGAGCCTTATTTTTGGTTAACAACCATAGTCACGGTATGAGCCCATGCTTGAATTAATTAACTCCTGTATCCTGAAAGAAGTGTTCTGCTAAAATTGCAGCAACCAACTCAACAGGTAGAGAATTAAGAAATGTGGTTTTTCAAAGTTCTTTGAAGATGTGTGAAAAGGCACTTCATAACTGGAATTCTCTACATGTTGAATTGTTGTTTGTTTTGTTAATGAGGACGTTTTTTGTATAATTCACAGATTTACAGTTCGCTCTTAGACAGCACTAGTTTTCCGTTTTCTTCTATGAATAACAGCAAGTCACCCATCTTGAAATTGTGCCGTTTCCTAACATCACTCGGAATTGTTAACTGAAATTTTCTCGTGATTTTACTGGAGCCCACGACTTTACGCACATTAAATCCCATAGTTCCGATGCATAGTTACTTTTTTAAAGACATCCACTACATATAGTACATATAGTACTTGTAAGGTATAGGCAAATGCTGGGCGATGACGCATCATTGACAAACAAATGCAAAAAGCACCCAAAATACGAAAAAATGAACACTACTGTTATCATTAACTGTTTGAAGACAACATGCAAAGTCTGCTTCAAAGCCGTTATTGACCCTTATAACCCAGTTTATCCGAAAAGGAAAACAAAACAATGCCCAAAAAAGACTATAATTCAGTGAATATTCCCTGTGGGTTATACGAAAAAGTGAGAGAGGTAGTTGGGGCTAGAGCAGACTTAGGCTACCGAAGCATAACCGAGTTTGTGGTGGAATCGGTAAGACACAGAGTCGAAGAACTAAACAAATCTACACAATAAAAGTTCAGGAAGTCACACTGGCGGATTTTGGCGAATAAATAGCAAATAACAAAAACGGCAACCGAAATGAGGTTGTAACCAAAAAAGAAACACAAGCGAAATCTCAAAAATTATTTTGATTATAATATTTGGTTTTCCAATTTTTGTCATTACTGTATTAAAAACCCGTTATTGCCCGTACCTTTGTCATTTGGATTAACTTTTTTTAGTTGAGACAACAGGTATTCTGTTTCAGATATGGGAAGTATTTCGTGTGAACTTGTTTAATCCATTGCTTGTTTTTGTTGTTTCAATTATCCTTTTTCTTGTAATGCTTTATCGCAAAGTAGGATTAGGCATTTCGTTAACTGTTTCAGCGTTTCTGATGAGCCTTTTATCCCTTGGACTCTGGGACACAGGAACCGTACTACTGGATACTCTTACTGAAACAACCACATTGTCGCTTGTTTTCGCCAGCTTCTTTATCATGCTCATGAGTGTCCTGTACAAGGAAACAGGATTAGTTAACGATTTAACCACAAGCTTAGGCGGCTTCATCAAAAACTCAAGAATCATAGTCAGCGTGCTTCCAGCAGTCATCGGATTAATGCCTGTTGCTGGCGGAGCCTTAATGTCAGCGCCTTTGGTGGATACTGAAGCAGACAAGCTAGGACTTGATGCCTCAAAGAAATGTTTTGTAAACATCTGGTTTAGGCACGTCATTATACCCGCTTATCCTGTAACTCAGTTTATTGTCTTAACTGCTGCATTAACCCAAGTCAGCATCGACGAGCTCATAGTCAGACAACTTTTTGTTGTATTCGTTATGATTGCAGTCGGCTACTTCATAGGACTAAGAAAAACCAAAAACCCAAAAACAGACAATCTACAAACGCAAACAAACACAAAAGCAGACCTCAAACTGTTACTAACTTCGTTTCTGCCAATAATAGTTACAGTTGCTTTAACAGCCGCACTAAACCTAGACATCGCAATCGCAACATTCGCAGGAGTAATCACAATCTTGGCGATAACAAGACCAAAAACAACAATACTCCAAAAACTGTTGAAAAGCAAACCCTTATGGGAAGTCACTTTAGCTGCCTTTGGCGCTATGCTGCTCAAAAACGTTACCGTAGCGTCCGGCGCCTCCGAAATCCTAGGTGGTTCATTGGCAAACACGAACATGGACACAATAATACTGCTTTCAGTTGTTCCATCACTTCTAGCATTTCTTATCGGCTCCACTTCAGGAGCAATCGCCCTGAGCGTCCCAATTCTAGCAGAAACCGTTGCGTTTATTCCAAAAACTGCGAGCCTACTTTACATTTCAGCTTACCTTGGATACATGGTTGCCCCAACACACCTGTGTTTTGTGTTCACGGTACAATACTTCAAAGCTTCAATAAACAAAGTCTACAAATATTTGATACCTGCAACAATTGTTTCTATGATTGCTGCGCTCATAACATACCTTATTACCTAAACTTCACAAAACTTTGCAAAACAACATAATCGGAGCTAGTTGAGTGCTTGGATACGTGTTTCTTCTTTAAATGTGAAAAAAGCGGTTCATTAAATCAAGTTATCGTTAGTTAATGTGAATTACGTGGTTTTTGTTGTGTATGAGTAATCTAGCCGTTTGTGGCTTTCTATGGAAACTGGTTTGAATTACTTATTCGTGGATAACGTTTGAAAAATGAACTTATGCTTTTGTGGTTCTGGAGAATTGGTTGGCGCTTCTAAAAACTGCATAGATTATAGAAAAAACACATTTATTTTAAAACATTACCCCTTCAAATGTTATATATCCACATTTAATTGACCAATAATGTTTTTTTATAAAAAAATTTATATTGTTACTGTATAGCTATATATATGGGAGATAAAGCGGTAGAAACACCTTTCATGTTACTGCTTTTCAATTGTGCGTTTGTCTTACTAGTGAAGACACAATCTACCTACCGTTTTAACAAACAGTCTGAAGCCGAGGCTAACTGCTTCGGAGGCGTGTCACCGCCTAGTTCCGAAGGAGGGACAAAAAGAGAACAAATGGAAAAGATGGAAATCTTTCCAATAAAAAGGAGAAAAGAAAATGATTAAAAATTGCAAACGAAAAATGAATCTTTCATTTGTCATTGCGTTCGGAGTGGTTCTTTTGTTAACTTGTAACTTGAATGTCGTTGGTGCGAGTTTAGTCAGTAATAAGAAAGAGCATTATGTTCTCTCTGATTTTCTTGAGAGGTTATTAGACGTGTATGGCAAAAACCTATCTGAGGCTGAATTGGACAAAATAAGAACTCAATGGTTGGAACAAATAAAGCACAATCAAGAAGTGATAGCAAAGGGTGCCGATGTTCTTGATTTTTCAGGTTTAAAGTCAGGCGCCTACTTAGATTCAGTTGAAATAGTCTCCCCTTATGAGCCTTATGTGTATGTTCAATACCCTACGCGTGTAGAAGGTATGTCCGACTACAGTTACACACATTTTCATACTGATGGTTGGAATGAAGATACTGATACTCCTATGGGTGGTGAAGCATTTGTAGCGGGGTACATGAGTTCATCTGCAGGAGGAAACGTTTATCTTTTTGCTAAAAAAGGAACCCATACTGGCACAGATCCCCCTTGGAAGAACTTTGTGACGGTGTACGCCAGTAACAACATAAACGCTGGGTTTCTACAATGGACTTACATAGGAAATGCAACAATAACGAACAGTTGGCCTGCTTATGTTTTTATTGGTAACACTGAAACGTTGTATA
Source organism: Candidatus Bathyarchaeum sp. (assembly GCA_026014495.1). Taxonomy (GTDB): domain Archaea; phylum Thermoproteota; class Bathyarchaeia; order Bathyarchaeales; family Bathyarchaeaceae; genus Bathyarchaeum. Next base: position 7,717 of record JAOZIF010000063.1, on the reverse strand, counting down.
GTTGTTACTCCATTGTATTCTGGACGCCACCACCATATCCCGACTCTTATTCTTACCCCGACTACTTCAATTGCGTACAAATAGATTCACTTTACGCTACTACAACCTAAATAGATGCAGCTCGCAATAACAACCTCCCTCTATTTTTATTCAATTTATTATTTTGTTGTCAAGATTTCTTGGCAAAACCCTTAATTCAAAGCCGTCACAGTACATTAAAGGGAACGCCCGTGAAGAAAAACAACTCTGTGTTGTTTATTCTTGTGTTTTTAGTAGCATTATGCATAGTTTTTGTTAGCTCAGTTTTTTCTTCTGAAGATATAGTTAATAACTCTTGGATCTCAAAAGCGCCGATGCAACAACCAAGAAGCGGTTTAGGAGTTGTGGCGGTCAATAACAAAATCTACGCAATAGGAGGCACTAATCAAGAAGGCTTTAGCGCAATAACGGAAGAATATAACGTAGCAACAAACACTTGGACTTTTAAATCATCAATGCCCACTGCACGATCCGCATTCGGCATAGCCGTTTACCAAAACAAGATTTACTGTATAGGAGGGTACACCGATGGTTTTTCTGCAACTGGAGTAACCGAGGTGTATGATCCAGCTACGGATACATGGGAAACCAAATCACCTATGTCAAACCCTAGACTGAACATGCAAGCAAACGTTGTGAATGACAAAATATACTTGATCGGTGGAAATCCTAATGGAACAGTTACCGAGGTTTATGACCCAGCTACTGATACATGGTCCAATGCTATATCCATACCCGTTTCAGTTGAATCCTATGCCTCAGCAGTTGTTGACAACAAAATATACGTTATAACCTCAAACCTGACCCAAATTTATTCTGTTGAAAATGACAGCTGGAGTTATGGAACTGCTCCGCTTTCACCTGTGGTTTTAGCGTCTGCTGGAGCAACAACAGGCATGTTTGCTTCCGAGCGAATTTATGTTTTTGGTGCTGACGCTGACTTGCCTTATTGGCAACTAACCCTAAGAAATTTCACAACTCAAAGCTATAATCCAAAAACCAATACTTGGGAAATTTGTGCTTCTATGCCGACAGGACGATTTGATACTGGTGTTGCTGTAGTAAATGACACATTATATGTGATTGGAGGATACATCACAGAATTTCCCCGTGACGTGTTAACCCTAAACCCGACAATCACGTATTGCACAGTAAACGAACAATACATCCCCACACGTTACATCCCAGAATTTCTTTCATGGATTCTTATGTTATGTGTGTTGCTTGTAATTACAGTTATTACAGTTAGTTACAAAAAGCGGTTGTGGAACAGCAATCGTAGCAAATAGTGGAATTGAAGTAAATATAAAACGGAATATCGTCTAACTTCGTAAAATGTTCCATTACTTGTACACTGTTCAAAGTATCCTGTAACCAACCCATCGTGGCAACTACTGTTTCAATAATTGTAGCGCTAATAACATACCTTATTACCTAAAGTTTACAAAACGTAATACACACAAAGCAAGCGAGTATTCTACGATGAACTCCACTAAACAGATTGCACTGCAACGTGTTCACAGGCTCTTTAGCTTAGCCAAACAAGTAATCCATGAAGACCCAGAAAAGGCGCAGCACTACATCCAAATTGCACGAAAAATAGCCATGAGAACCAGACTGCGGCTTCCCAAAGAATACAGAAGCCTTGTTTGCAGAAAATGTAAAAGCTTTATCTTGCCTGGAGTAAATTGTCGTGTCAGAATACAACAAAGAAGGGAACCCCACATGGTAATAACATGCTTAAATTGTGGCGGGCACTCCCGTATTCCACTAAAAGGAGAGAAAAAACAGTGCTAACCCCCAAAATGAAGCGCCGAATAAAGACGGCACTTAGAACCGAGAAGCCAACAGTAAATGTTGGAAAAGAAGGCGCAACAACCCAGATAATAAGTGAAGTCAACAAGCAACTTGACGCAAGAGAGATGCTTAAAGTAAAAATACTCAAAACCGCATTGCATGAAACCGAAGCAAAAGACATCGCAACAATAATTGCACAACAAACAGAATCAGAGCTAGTTGAAGTGCGCGGGCACACATTTTTACTCTTCAAAAGCAAGAAAAAACAGTGAAATATACATCAAGTTACCTTAAGTTGGGTTTCGCAACCACGAAACTAATATAAGACAAGCCTTTTCCCTTAGTGAAGGAAAAATAGGAAGAAAAAGCATTGCCAACACCTTACGACCTTCCTGCATCAGTTCTCATCGAGAGGTTAGCTACGCATCTGAAAGAAGTGGATGAAATAACTCCACCCGCATGGACACCATTCGCCCGAACTGGCGTTCACACCCAAAGACCACCCACTAACCCTGATTGGTGGTTTGTCCGATGCGCTTCTATATTACGAAAAATTTACGTGAAAGGCCCAATAGGCATCGAAAAACTCCGCCAAGAATATGGAGGCAGATTAGATAGAGGCGCAAAACCAGAACACGCCAGCAAAGGAAGCGGTGCAATTGTCCGAAATGCTATTCACCAACTTCAAAAAGCAGGTCTCGTGAAACCTCAAAGAAACGAAGGACGCGTAGTAACAAGTGAGGGGAGACAGCTGCTAGACCGTATATCAACCGAACTGAAAAAGGAACTTGAGAAAACTCAACCTGAACTCGCAAAATATTAGGTGTAAAGAGTGAGCGAAGACGAACTTGATGCTCTCAGGAAAAGAAGAATGCTTGAGTTACAGCAAAGAATGGTAGATGAACAAAGGCAAGCTCAAGCACAGCAGCAAGTTGAGGGCCAAAAGCAGGCTCTGCTTCGCAGAATACTTACACCAGAAGCAAGAAGTCGACTTACAAACCTAAATATGGTTAAACCAGAGTTCACTCAGCAGCTTGAACTGCAGCTGATTCAGTTGGCTCAGCAGGGGAGAATACAGCTTCCTATAACTGATGAACAGCTAAAAGAGCTTCTTGTGAGGCTCCAGTCAGGCAAAAGAGACTACACAATTAGGAGAGTATAAAAGACGGCAAGAAACAAACCAACCGCCAAAAAGTTGCGGCTCGCTAAGGCTGGAAAAGAGAAGAAACCTGTTCCAACATGGGTTATAGCCAAGACAGGTGGACAAGTTAGATCGAATCCGAAGCGGAGACGCTGGCGGCAAAGAAAGATAAAGGCTTGAAGGGAAACCGGATGGAAGAACCTGTTGATAATATTACTGAAGAAAATGAAGAAGTGTTAGAGGAAACTGAGGAGACAGAAGAAGAGTTAGAGTCCCAAGTTCCTGAAGAAGATGAACAAGAAGAGGACATGGATGAGGAACTTGAAGACGAGCTTGAAGAAGAAGCTGAAGACTCGGAATTTGTAGAAGCGAAAAAGAGAAGCAAACGCAAAGAGAAGGAAGAAGTTGACGAAGACATTGTTGAGGAACGATTCTACACTATTCCGTTAAGGAACGCGTGGATTTCTCCAAGAAAAAAGCGTGCTCCGAAAGCAGCAAGAATTGTAAAAAAGTTTGTACTCAAACACATGAAAGTCCGCACAGAAGCTTTTGATGATGAAGAAGATGAACCAGAAAAGCTTGTCATAGACAACGAAGTTAACGAAAAACTTTGGAGCCGAGGAATCGAAAAGCCTCCACGAAAAATCAGAGTCCGCGTCGTTAAGGATAAGGAAGGGGTAGTTACTGTCCTTCTCGCAGAAGGAGACTAACCTTGCCGCTGTTCCTCTTTGATGTCTTTGGTAATGCAAGTATAGGAGTTTATTCACTTGTTAACGACCGACTCGCAATTGTTCCTCCACAAGTTCCCGAAACTAAACGAAAAAAGGTTGAGGAATGGTTGAAAGTGACGGTCGTTGCGACAACTGTGGGTAAATCGTTGATTGCTGGTGCGTTGGCTTGTTCCAACTCGAATGGAGTTGTTCTTCCTCCGTTTGCCACGGAAGAGGAGGTCGAAGCCATTAAATCAGCGATTGACATTAACGTAACCGTTATGGATACGAAAAAGACAGCATACGGCAACATGGTGTTGGCGAATGACAAAGGTGCTGTGGTTGATTCGAGGCTGGAGCGAGAAGTTGTGGATAAGATATCGGATACGTTGGGTGTTGAAGTGGTTCCAAGTGATATAGCTGGGCTGCCTTATGTGGGGTCGCTTGCGTGTGCGACAAATAAGGGTGTGCTTGCGCATCCTTTGTTAAAAGAGGAGGAACGAGAAGTGTTAATTGATGTGTTTAAGGTTCCTGTTGATGTGGGAACTGTTAATTGTGGGGTGCCATATGTGGCTACAGGTCTTTTAGGAAATAGTTATGGGGCTATGGTTGGTCTTTTGACTACCGGACCCGAAATGTTCATAATTGGACAAGCACTTGATGTGGTGAATGACTAATGAGTGAAGTAAAAGTTTTTAGAGTGAGTGGGAAAATTCGTAAACCTAATTTTCAAACAGATTTCAACAAAGAGATTCGCGCCTTGAAGCCAGAGGATGCTGTGGAGAAGGTGTACATGTTGCTGGGAAGCAAGCATAAAGTCAAACGTTTCCAGCTGACAATCTCCAAAGTTGAAGAAATAGCTCCAAAGGAGATTGAAGACATCATAGTAAAGAAGTTGACTCCAGGAGCGGAAGAGGCTGTCCAGTGACCAAGAGGTTTTTCGTAGATTAGCTTTGGAATCACGTTATCTAGAGGAAACCGTTAACGAGTTACAATCTCGAATTAGCATGATGAATTCTGTGTTAGCTGAGTTGCGAGTCTCAAGCATGACTTTGGATGGCTTGGAAAAAGAGAAAAAAGATTCACAACTTTTTGTTCCAATCGGCGGAGGCTCTTATGTTAAAGCCAAGCTGGAGACTTCCAAGAAGGTTGTTGTTGGGATAGGCGCAGATGTTGCTGTTGAAAAAACTGTGAAAGAAGCAAAAGTGGAGCTTGAAGCACGCATAGCCGAGCTTGAGAAAACAAGGGAAACTTTGGGGCAGCAGTTTAATCAGGTTATTGGCAGAATTCAGGAAAACAGGGCTCAGATGGAAGAGGTCACCGCAAAGCTAAGGGAAGGAGAGCAGTCTGGTGTTCGACCGTCTAAGAAAGGGGCTTAGCAGCGCAGTTAGTAAGATTGTTGTAACTGAGCTTAAGGCAGAAAAGCTTCGTCCTATTTTAGATGAGTTTAGATTTAATCTTATCGAAAATGATGTTGCGGTTCCTGTTGCCTATTTTATCACTGATGAGCTGGAGAAACGGCTTGACGGTGTACAAGTAAACCGGATTGGCGACCGCAAAGACCTTGTGAAAGACACTCTTCATGAGATTTTGATTGAAATTTTGACGACAAAAGAGTCCATAGATTTGATTAAACGCATCGAACAAAAGCGGCAAAGTAAAGAGCCGTATGTGATTTTGTTTGTTGGCATTAATGGCACAGGCAAAACCACGAGCATAGCTAAGGTTACCCATTTCTTGATGAAGAACGGCTACTCTGTTGTGCTTTCTGGCAGCGACACTTATCGTCCAGGGTCTATTGAGCAGCTTGAGCAGCATTCTAAACGGCTGGGTGTGCGTATGATTAAGCACGATTATGGTGCTGACCCTGCGGCTGTGGCATATGATACTATCAGTCACGCTAAAAGCAGAGGAATTGACGTGGTTTTGATTGACACTGCTGGACGTATCCAGACTGACCGCAACTTGATGAGTGAGCTTGCTAAGGTTAAGCGTGTTGTTGACCCTGACTTGACGGTTTTGGTTATTGATGCTTTAATTGGGAATGATGCGGTGCTGCAGGCTGAGGAGTTTCATAAGAGCGTGAGCGTTGATGCTAACATACTGACAAAGGTTGATGCCGACGTTAAAGGCGGCGCCTCGCTTAGTGTGGCGCATGTAACAGGAAAGCCAATCCTCTTTATTGGGGTGGGTCAAGAATACAAAGACCTAGAAGCTTTTGAACCAGAACGGTTCACCAAGATGATGCTCAAGCTTTAGGGAATCAACTTTTTAGGCTGATAGGCGATTCATTTAAGTTAGGTAACGTAGTTTCTGCGTTTTCAGGTCTAAGGAGGGCAATTGTTGAGGGTTGCGATGGCTCAGGTTAATTCAACTGTGGGCGATTTGGAAGGAAACGTAGCAAAGATACAGCGTTTTCTTGTTGACGCAAAAAGTAGAGGTGCGGATTTGGTTTTGTTTCCTGAGTTGGCGGTTACTGGTTATCCTCCACAGGATTTGCTTTTGGAGAATGGGTTTGTTGCAAAAAACAAGAAGGCAGTTGAAGAGCTAATTGCAGACAATACTGTGGATGTTGTTGGGGTTGTTGGTTTTGTTGATTACAAAGGAAACGACTTGTATAATGCTGCGGCTGTTTTCCAAAAAAACAAACTGATTGGCGTAGTTTACAAGACGCTTCTGCCCACCTATGACGTGTTTGATGAGGACAGGTACTTCAAGCCTGCACTAATGGATGAGATTAAGCCCGTAGCGGTGAGTGTGAATGGGAAACAGGTCAAGCTGGGTGTGGAAATTTGTGAGGACCTGTGGGATACTTGTTATGACGTGAAAGTAACCGACCTGCTTGTTGGAAGGGGTGCGGAGTTGGTTGTTAACATTTCTGCTTCTCCGTTTCTTGTTGGTAAGCATCTTGAACGAAACAGGCTGCTAAAAGAGAAGTCAACAAAGAATGGTGTGCCAATCTTTTATGTGAATCTTGTTGGGGGTCAAGATGAGCTTGTTTTTGATGGACAGAGCATGGCAGTAGACACAACAGGTGGTCTAATAGCGGTTGGCAGGCAGTTTGAAGAAGACTTGGTGATAACGGACATAGAACTAGAAGCGGGCATCGCAACAAGAGTTGAGTCTCCTGTTCATGACAAAGTGCAGGAAATGTTTGGTGCTCTGGTTTTGGGTATACGTGACTACTTCAACAAGACGGGCTTTGAGAAGGCAGTTATAGGAATGAGCGGCGGAATTGACTCGTCAGTGACTGCTTGTATTGCTGTTGAAGCTCTTGGTAGCCAAAATGTTATCGGAGTTTCTATGCCTTCACGCTTTTCTAGTGACCACAGCAAAAGCGACGCAGAGCAGCTTGCAGAACACCTTGGAATATGCTTTGTCAAAGTAGGCATTCAAGATGTTGTTAACCAGTTCCACACGAGCCTAGATGAGCCACTTAAGCAGATACGCAAATGTTTTGGGGTTGCAAAGGCTGCCGATGATGATGTTGCCGACGAGAACATTCAGCCCAGAGCCAGAGGAAACATTTTGATGGATATTTCTAACAGGCTCAAAGACCTGAAGATTCTGGTTTTGAATACTGGTAACAAGACCGAAATTGCCCTAGGCTTCTGTACACTATACGGAGACATGGCAGGTGGAATCGGAGCAATCGGAGACGTAAGCAAACTTGAAGTCTACAAGCTTGCAGAATACTTTAACAAAAAAGCAGGCAAACAGGTTATCCCAAAAAGTGTGCTTGAGAAGCGTCCTTCGCCTGAACTTAAAGAGTGCCAGTTTGACCCATTCGATTTTGATGTTGTCAGTCCATTGGTTGATGAGATAATAGAAAACAGAAGAAGCAAACAAGACCTCATAGATATGGGCTATCCCAAACAGGCAGTAGAAGACACCTACAGGCGAGTAAGAAATTCAGAATACAAACGAAGACAAGCAACACCCTGCATCAAAATAACCCCCAAAGCATTCGGCATAGGATGGAAAATGCCCATGGTCAACAAATACAAAGGCTAAATTTAATCAGAAGTTA
>JAOZIF010000178.1 GCA_026014495.1 Candidatus Bathyarchaeum sp. | reverse complement strand
AAATAACTGTTTAAAAGACATTATTTAAAAAATAAAGCTTATAAAAAAGAGATTGAATTAAAAAGTCTCAGAAATAACCACTCAAAAACAGGGAAAACAAACAAAACAAAGTTGGTCAAGAAACCTTGACTAAAACCAGTCAGAAGTTAGTCAAGAAACCTTTACAAAAAAACTTTTTACACATTTTTTATGTAGAATGATATGTTAGAGGGCTATGTGATGAAAAAATTTAAGTTGCCAATTATGGTTTTAGCAGTTCTTTCTTTAACGTTTGTAGCTCTTAGTTCATTCACAACCTTTGAAGTCAAAGCAGATACACAAATTCTTTTTCAAGACAACTTTGACAGCTATGACACTGGAACTTTTCCATCTACTGGTGGGTGGGAACTTTGGTACAGTGGTATTGGTAAAGAATACCAAGTAGTTGTGGCTGACACTTCAAACTCTTCAGCAAAATCTTTACAACTTTGGGGTAGAGACGGATGGGTAGCCTACGCTTCAGCACCTCTTGCTACAGCATCGCCTATTGTCGGCTTTAATGTCAGCGTAAAAGTGTCTGAACTTGGCACTGGAACCCACGTAACTACTCAAGTAGGATTTGGACAGAATTTACCTCCAAGCAGAGTAACTACTTATTGTCCAATCTACGTTATGCATAACGGAAGCATCGCCATATCTAACTACGGGTGTGTGATGGTTATTGGTCCCGAAGAATGGCACAAAATAACAGTTGTTGTGAATCGAAATACTGAAACATTTTCTTGCTGGATTGATGATGTATTATATGGAGAAGATTTTGGCGCAACAACAAATCGGGATGTACTCCTTGGTGACGAAACCACTTGGGACCTTGAAGCATTTTCAGTGTGCCAAAACTATCATAATATCAAAGTGTATTTTGATGACGTAACAGTTTTCTCTTCCTTTAACGCCGACCCCAAACTTGAACTGGAACCATCATCTGGACTAGCAGCAACGACCCTTGTGGGTTCTGGTTTTGCTTCAAACTCAGAGATTTCTGTTAAGTGGAATGGAGTCAATATCCATACCGTTCCCAATCCTCTTGTTTCCGACAGATACGGCAACTTCACTGCGATAATCAGTGTTCTAAACCAAACAGTACCCGGTTCATATGTTGTACATGCTGTTGATGGGTACGGATATTCTGCGGAAGCAACGTTTGAAGTTGTATCTGTGGTTCCGCCAGTTTCAGAAGAACCAAACCAAACCAGTGTAACTCAAAACTCTGAGACCGCTGCCGCTTCTGTGGTTCCATCTGTCTTCCAACCTTTGGACTCGTTACTGTTTATTGTTCCTGCAGTTTTCGCATTAGCCGCCTTTTACAAGCACAAAAAACGTTCCTCAACTCTTCGAGAGTGTAAAACATGACAAAAAAGTGGTTAACTGTTAGCTTGATGTTTCTGCTTTTTTCTTTGTTAACTACTACGGTTCCTTGTGCTATAGCAGATGAAGATTCTTGGGTAACCAAGGAGCCAATGGCTCAGTCTCGTTATTCG
>JAOZIF010000047.1 GCA_026014495.1 Candidatus Bathyarchaeum sp. | reverse complement strand
CAGAAAACAACTGGTTGGCCTTGTGGAACAACACCTGTGAACAACAAGGACTACACGGAGCATTAGGAACCGGTAGCAGTGCATACCAATGGAGACCTGTCGGAGACGAAGTTGACATGAGCAATGCATACTCATGGAACGTAACAATACCTGACCTACCCGGAAGTTCCAGTGCTTCAATTACTGAAGTTCTCCCTGGCGACCTAATACTGGGCACAAGCAGTTCATTTGGGCGTTTGGGTACTGTCGACCCATATACTCTGTGGGCTATAAGTGATAGAGATGACGGAACAAGAGGAGAACTCTTGTGGATCCAAGACTACCCAGCACCTGACGGTGATGTTAGCCGAACAACTACAAGAGGAATGCACATTGATACCGTGAATCGTGTGTTTGTCATGAATGATCTGGAGACCTTTGAATGGTGGGGCTACAGCATAGACACTGGCGACCTAGTGTGGGGTCCAGTTGTCGCAACTAAGAATGCCTTCTCATACTATGGTGGTGGATATGGAGCTGGACAGATAGGCACTATGGCCTATGGCAACATCTACATCCAAAGCTATGGTGGAGAAATCGCTTGCATCAACTGCGCAGACGGAACAGTAGAGTGGGTTTACGACGAGACCAACAGCGGCATTGAAACACCTTGGGGCAACTACCCATCTTTCATTGCTGCTATTGCTGACGGCAAAGTCTACGTCTTCAACAACGAACACTCACCAAACTATCCACTATACAAGGGCGAAGCAATGCGATGTGTCGACGCTTACACCGGCGATGAGATATGGAAACTGACATCTTGGGTTGGCCAAAGCGGTGGTGGAGGAGTTTCAACTTCTGCACTTGCAGACGGATTCTTTGTCTACTACAACTACTACGACAACCAAATCTATTGTGTCGGTAAAGGACCAAGCCAAACTACAGTTAGTACACCAGATATTGGCGTCTCTTTGGGCTCATCTGTGCTCATAAGCGGATCTGTGATTGATACTGCCTCTGGAACAGAGCAAACAGAGCAAGTAGGACGATTCCCCAATGGCGTGCCAACAGTCTCTGACGACAGCATGACAGGATGGATGGAATACGTTTACATGCAAAAACCAATGCCAATCGACGTAGAAGGAGTTACAGTGATATTGACTGCTATGGATCCTAACGGTAATACACAGGACATAGGTACAACTACAACTGACATTAACGGCAACTTTGGTGTAAGCTGGATTCCACCAGTTGAAGGCGACTACCAAGTCACAGCTTATTTCGCGGGATCTGACTCATACTGGCCATCATATGACACTGGATACATCGTTGTTGACCCTGCGACATCAACTTCAACACCTATAGAGCCTGAAGAACCTGAAACGCCAGACACAGAAACACCAGACACAGAGACTCCAGACACTGAAACACCAGACACAGAACAACCAACAGCAGAAACAGCCTTGATTTCTACAGAAGCAGCAATCATAGCAGCAGTTGCAGTAGCAGCTGTTATTGGTGTAGCAGCATTCTGGACACTACGAAAGCGAAAATAAACCAAATTTTTTCCCTCCCTTCTTTTTTTGGGAGTAAAATGCATTGGAGGATTGGGGCTGAATGGATGCCCTGCACGAAAATGAAAATAACTAAAGCGATAGTAGCTGTTTTAGGTTTTCATTTTTTTCTCCTCTTAATCGCGCGTGCGGGGAGTCTCAGCAAACCCTCTCTTCCTTTAATGAAGTGATAAGCGAGAGGATTTTGGAGATTGTTCACGTTCAATTGTAATGTGCAGAGTTTTTTTCCACATGCAGTTTTCAGAGTTCCAGCAAACAGATCAAAAATGGACTTTATCTTTTTTGTAACCTGCATTTAACGGGCAAAGGGTTTTAACAGGTGTGTTTTTCGCTTTTTACATTTTATAAAAAGAAACAGTTGTATATTCTAAAGCATTAACATTACAGAAGAATCAAACAGGAACCAGTTTTATGAGTCAAGATGTTTTGGTCAAAGCAGAAAAGCTGACAAAAAAGTTCAATGGTCTAGTTGCGGTCGATAGTATCGATTTTGAAATCTTTAAAGGTGAAAGCTTTGGTTTTCTTGGACCTAACGGGGCTGGAAAAACTACAACAATGAAGATGGTTCAAAGCATTTCTCCATTAACTGGTGGCACGCTAACTTTGGCGGGAATGGATGTTACGGAGCAGGGTAGAAAAATAAAGGCAATTGTTGGTGTGGCTCCGCAAGAAGATAATCTTGATCCAGATTTCACGGTTTTGCAGAATCTCATGGTTTATGCCAGATACTTTGATATTTCAAAAGAAAAGGCGAAAACAAAAGCGGAAGAGCTAATCAGGTTTATGCAATTAGAAGAGAAAAGGGATGTGATAATAACTTCTCTTTCTGGGGGCATGAGACGTAGACTGATTCTTGCCAGAGCATTGATGAATGAGCCGCAGATACTAATTTTGGATGAGCCGACAACAGGTTTGGATCCGCAGGCTCGGCATCTGATTTGGACTAAAATTAGGAACTTGCAAAAACAGGGCGTCACTGTTATACTGACTACTCATTACATGGATGAGGCGGCTCAGCTCTGTGATAGGTTAATTATTATGGATCATGGAAAAATTATTGAAAAAGGCAGACCAGCAGACTTGGTTAGAGCTCATGTGGGCGAAGAGGTTCTCGAGGTTCTTTTTAGTGAAGAAGCAATGCACTGTCTAAAGCAGTATTTTCCGGATGCACGAATAGATGTTGTTGGCGACAAGATTCAAGTTTTTGCCAATAAGCCTAGAGGAGTTTTAGCGAAGGTTCTTGACAAGGTTTCGTTTAAAGGCGCTTTGATAAGAGACAGCAACCTTGAAGATGTTTTCTTGAAATTGGCGGGAAGGAGCTTGAAGGATTAAGATGAGTAAAATAACTGAACTCTTCAGAGTCCCCAAGATATCTTACCGGGTTTCGAAGGTTTGGATGCGAAACAAGGACGTTTTCATGAAGACCTACAAAACCAATTTTCTTCCTTCATTACTAGAGCCTATTTTGTATTTGGTCGCTTTAGGTCTTGGACTTGGAGGCTTTGTTGAGGCAATCGATGGGCAACCATACATCAACTTTATTGCCCCTGCCTTGGTTGCGGTGTCAATGATGTATTCCTCGTTTTACGAGTGCACTTACGCTACGTTTGTGCGGATGTACTTCCAAAAAACCTTTGACGCCATAATAGCCACACCAATAACAATAGAAGAAGTCATAACAGGCGAAATCCTGTGGGGCGCAACAAAAAGCCTCATCAACTCATCAATAGTTTTAGGGGTCATAGTTGCCGCGGGTCTAGTTTCGTCTCCACTGTTTTTGCTAATTCTTCCAGTATCATTCCTTGTGGGACTGCTGTTCTCAGCAATGGGCATGTGTTTCACAGCCATATCCCCAAACATTGACGCCTTCAACTACCCAGGATTTCTCTACATAACACCCATGCTTCTGTTAAGCGGAACATTCTTCCCCCTAGCATCAATGCCAGAAGTCCTGCAAATAGTCACCCAAATTTTTTTCCCACTTGCAAACGCCGTGACAGTAACCCGAGCCCTAGCACTGGGCAACATCCAAATGTCAATACTATTTAACATAGCATGGATGCTGATAATAACACCAATCTTCTTTGTCCTAGCCATAAACCTGATGAAAAAAAGGCTTATAAAATAACAAAAGTGCAGATTAAGAAACTAATATTTTAGGTAATTGTTGAAAACAGCTTTTTTTCTGAAAATCCAAACAAAACCAAGTTATTCACACTTCTGTGCGGCATATTAGGATACAAATAGCAGTACATTGTTGAAAACTAACTTTTTTTCTGAAAAATTAAGCACAGCACACATTTGCATCCAAAAGTTCACAAGCCCATGAATATACACAAGCAGAATGCGTTTAGAAGATGCTTTTCCAAGAAAAATCAAGCACAATTACGAAACAGTTGACTGTTAGAAAGCATTATATGTTCATCCATGTAATAAAACAAGCACACATTGTTCGCAAATTTAACGTCGATGCATAATCTGTTAATATTTTTGATTATATTCATAGCACTATTCATAGCCATCCTCTTGTTGCCATCCATACTGGAACTAAAAAAACCAAAAGATGCTGGACCACGCAAAATACCCGAAAAATCAACAGAAGAAAACGAAACATAGTGGCGCCGCCGGAAGGACTCGAACCTTCGACCTACGAGTTAACAGCCCGTTGCTCTACCGAACTGAGCTACGGCGGCTCAATCAACAAACCAAGTGATGACTCTATTCTACGAATTTGTGGCGCTATTTAAGTTTAATCGACTAAAAGCCAGTATAGTTTAGTCTAAACCAACAATAACAACAAAGAGAAGGCAGAGAATAGAATAAATTTCACCCCGAAAAATAAAGTAACAGAACATAAATGAAAGTCGAAGTCAAGTTTTTCACTTCCCTGCGAGAAATAACAGGCAAAAAAGTAGACGAAATCCAACTGCAAAACACAATCACTATTGACGAGCTTGTTACGTTGCTCTGTGAAAAATATGGCAAAGAGTTCAGAGAATATATCTACAACAAAAAAGGAAACGTGCAAGAGTTTTTATCGTTTCTTGTAAACGGCAAAAACATCAACAACATACAAGGATTTGACACAACACTACAAAACGGAGACACAGTCGCGATTCTTCCTCCAGTAGGCGGAGGCTAACTCTACACTATCTGGGCTTCAAGATACGTAGAAAACGCCCTAACAACACGAACCGAAACAAACCTACCCAACAAAGACTCATCCGTTTTCACAACAACAGGCTTGTAAGCAAAATTTCTTCCCATCCAAGAACCTTCTTTACCAAGTTCATCAATTAACACTCTACCCTCCCAGCCAATCCAACTTTTATTTTTCTCAAAAGAAATCCGCCTAACCAACGCTGACAACTCCTTGCTTCTGCGGTTCAACTCTTTTGAAGGAATAGGAACCAACTTTTCTGCAGGAGTTTTGGGCCTAGAAAAAAACTTTGACACATTAACAACGTCAGGCTTAACCTCAGCCACTAGATTCTTTGTGTTCTCAAAAGCCTCTTTGCTCTCTCCCGGAAAACCACAGATAACATCTGTTGAAAGAGTCAACATTGGAATCTTCTCTCTAAAAGCCAAAACAACCAACCTAAAATCGTCAACAGTGTAACGCCTATTCATAAGCCTAAGAACCCCATCATCCCCACTCTGAACAGGCAAATGCAAAAACTTGAAAACCTTCTCACAACTGTAAGCCTCAACAAGCTCATCAAGCATACCCAACACATGATCAGGATTCATCATCCCCAAACGAACAAAAAACTCGCCCTCAACCTCACAGACCTGATTCAACAAATCCACAAGACTAACGCCAATGTCCTTTCCATAACACGCCGTATCCTGAGAAGTCAACCACACCTCCTTGGCGCCAAAAGACAAATCTCTCTTAACCTGTTCAACAATTGCATCAACAGAATTGCTTCTCAGCCGCCCCCTAGCAAAATGAACACAACAATAAGAACACTCACCCAAACAACCATAATTAATCGGAACAACACTCACAACAGGATTCACAGGAACCCGCGGAAGACATAAACCAGAATCCCAAACATCATCTAAACAAACCATCCGCTCCCCAGCAACCACACGACCCACAACATCAACAATCAACTCCCCAGGCGCCGGACCAGTCACCCCATCAAACACAACCTCACGCTTCAGGCGCTCAAAATTTATCACAGGCAAACAACCTGTCACAACTAACCTCTTATCTTTTGGAACCCTCTTCAAAATGTCAATGATACGGTTTTCTGTAGGAGATTTAACCGCACACGTATTGTAAACCAAAACATCCGCATTTTCAGGGTCACTGACAAGCTCAAAGCCAGCCTCTGAAAGACAACCTGCTATAAATTCCCCGTCTGCAAGATTTGCTGAACACCCAAAACTTTTGACGTAGACTCGTTTAGATTTTTCAGCCATAAAGGTTCAGCTCTGTCTTAGTCACACGGGTACAAAAGCATAATATGAGTTATACGGTTTTATTCATATGAGAGAAACAATAAGATTGTGTGGTGTAGCTTTTTTACAGGAAGGCGACACAGCAAAACAACAGCAATGCAAAAGCTTATAAAGCGTTTCCCGTTCATATTTGTATCATATTTGTTTCTTAACATTAAGACATATAAGAAGCAAACAGCAGTTCTTAGTTAATTGTCCCAACGGAGATAATAAAAATGAAACTGATTACACTCCACCTACCTGAGCCATACATTCAGGCACTAGACAACCTAGTCGACGAAAAATATTATCCAAACAGAGCTGAAGCAATACGCACAGCAGTTAGAGACCTTCTCAGCATAGAGGCTTGGGGAAGAAGCAGAAATGGTTAGAAACATAGAAAAACTAATCAAAATCGAGCACCCAAGGGAAATTTCAGAAATGAAAATAGACACACTAGAAACATTTCCCGCAATCCCCACACTAGACCTCATGGACATAGAACCATACACGGAACCAGCACTCCCAGTCCACATCGACTTAGGTCTAGACCAACTCGAAGAAAAGGAAGAATAAAACCTCCATTTTTCTCAAAGTCTTCTTTTTAATCCCAAAATAGTTCGTTCCAACCTAGTTTTCCAAGGTATACCTCTTCCAGCAGCAAACACCGCACCCTTCCTGATTGCGGATACAATTTCATCAACATCAGCATCAGATTCAACAACAGTATAAGCTGACCCAATCTCAGGCGCATAATGAGAATCACTACCACCCGTCTGCGGAAGACCTAAACGTTCAGCAAACCTTCTGCTAAAATAAGTCAAAACAGAAAAAGGAACAGAAGACGCATTCATCACCTCAACCGCATCATAACAACTCACACTTCTGCTCGGCGGCGACTTGTAAAATGCCGAAGGGTGAGGTGCCACAGCGATTCCTCCAGCATCATGAATTTTATGTATAGTCTCTTCCATGCTCAGCTTTGCAGGTATCGGCGTGGTCACATTAATGCCAAGAAGATGCCCCTCCAAAGTGGACACTTCTATTCCAGGAACAATCAGAATCTCTTTTGTCTTGAGTTTTAAAGCACCTTTGACAGTGTTGTGGTCCGTAACCGCAACACCATCAAGCCCTCGCTTCTTGGCAAAAGAAACAACCTGCTTAAGAGATATGGAAGAATCTTGGGAATAACAAGTATGAACGTGAAAATCTATTTTCAGCCTCAAATCTTCCCTTCATCCTGCCAGTTCTAAACTTTAGCTTTTTTTAGTTTAGCTCTCGCTTCCTCCAACTTAGCTTGAAGTGTCTCTTCGTTATCCTCTATTTTGCTGAACAGGGGTTTTGCCTTGTTTATCTTGTGGTTTGGAGGCAACTCTTTTTCTGTTTCATTCCAATTTTGCTCATGAACAGAACCTTCCAGATTAAGGAGCATCCAGAGCTTCTCTGAGGTGAAGGGAATAAATGGCTCAAGAATTATTGCCAACTGTTTTACGATTTGTGCAGCAACATACAGTGTGTTTGCTGCCTGCTGGCGGTCTGCTTTAATGGTTTTCCATGGCTCTCTATCGTTAAAGTACCTGTTGCCCATGTGACTTAAGCTTATGGCGTAACGCAAAGCCTCTTGCAGTTTAAACTGCTCTAAGCTTTCTGAGGTTTTGTTCACGATTTCTTTAGCTTCTTTCAGAGTTGCCGTATCCTTTTCGTCAAGGCTGCTTGGCTGCGGCACTGTCCCTGTGAATTGTTTGTTTATGAACGTTAAAGTTCGGTGTATAAAGTTGCCTAGCGTGTCGTTTAGGTCAGAGTTCACCTTTTCTAGAAGAGTTGTCCATGAAAAGTTTGTGTCCTTAACTTCGGGACGTATAGACAACAAAGAGTATCTCCAGTAGTCTGCAGGAAACAACTCTAGCGCCTCATCTATCCAGACACCTATTCTTCGGCTCTTGGAGAATGCTTGACCATCAAACATCAAAAACTCTGTAGAGTGAACGGTCCAAGGCAGGTTGTAAGGTTCGTGAGTGGCCAACAGCAACGCAGGCAAAATAATAGTGTGAAACGGAATGTTATCTTTTCCAATAAAATAAAGAGTCCTTGCGTTCTTGTCAAACCAATACTCCTTCCAACGCTCCTCCTGCCCCAACCGCCTAAAATACTGGATAGTAGCTGAAATGTAACCCAGAACCGCTTCAACCCAAACATAGATTGTTTTATCTTCAGACCCAGGAAAAGGCGACGAAATCCCCCACTTATTATCCCGAGTAACAGGCCTAGGCTTCAATCCAGCCTTCAGAAGGTTCAAAGTAAAGTTCCGAGCATTATCAGGCAAACTCTCGTTACTCTCGATGTAATTCCGAAGCTTTTCGCTCAACTTTGGCAAATCAAAGTACCAATGCTTTCTCAACTCAACAACTGGACTAGCATCACAGATTGCACACCGAGGCGCCACAAGATTTGTGGGCTCCAAAAGAGCCCCACAAACATCACACTGATCCCCACGCGCACCACCATCCCCACAACTAGGACAAGTCCCCTCCACAAACCGGTCAGGCAAAAACCTGTCACACACTGGACAATAAAGCTGCTCAGTCTCCTGAGTAAAAATGTAACCATTCTCATAAATTTTTAACAAAAAATCATGCACAAACTTCGTATGCACAGGATTTTCCGTGCGCGTATAATTACTAAACCAGATACCCCACCGCTCAAAGAGCCCAGAAATTTGCGCATGATTCCGGTCCGTCAACTCTTTTGGAGAAATATTCTGCCTTACAGCCTCTATTTCAATAGGCGTTCCATGCTCATCAGAACCAGTCACATACACAACATCATGCCCCCTAAGCCTATAATAACGAGCCACAACATCCGCAGAAAGAATAGAACTCACAATATTACCCAAATGTGGAACATAATTGATGTAAGGCCACGCAGAAGTAACCAAAAACTTAGTGAACACAACACACCTCCAGCAAACTTCTCAAACACAACAAAATCCTTACGAAACTAATGTACTTAAAGACAACGGAACCAAAAAACGGACTCGATAGAATTAACAAACAAATACAAAAATAATCTGAACACTTTCACATCGTAAAAGATGATAAAAAAAGAGAGCTAGGGTGTTTCTTCTTCACCCACTGGCTCTTTCCCTGTTCCAAGGAATCCGCGATTTGCGGCAAAATAGACATTTATTGGTTTTTCATTTCGCAGAACATCTATTACATTTTCGAACATTGTTGAGGGAAGATGCATTCTTATGATATCGCCTGAAACATAGTCGTTTTCAAATGTCATTCCAGGGTCATTGAATCGAACGTATGCAACTACTTTGGTTTTGTTGTAAAGACTGATTTGTGCTCTGTTTGTTTGGTATCCTGTTGGGCTTCCGTAGAAGAGAATGTGGTATCCTGTTACGTTTACCATTTATTACACCTAATCTGTATCTTGAATATTGATTCTTAATAAATATTATTGTGTTGGAGTGCTACACAAATACACAATAGACCAAAACACAAAAAGCAGACAAACAATCACCAAAAAAGACAACACTAAAGAAAGAACCCCCACAAAGTTCAACAATCATCAGGTGTTTCATGTTTTGGAACGCTTTTTCCACAGCATCCCTAATATCAAATCTCGATATATATCGTAAACTGAAAACAGTAGAGGTTGTTGAAATGAAGAAAATGGTAACTATTGCAATATTGCTTCTGGTTTGTGCTACCATGTTCGGTGCAATAATGACTGTTAGTGTGTCGGCAGACGAAAACTACATCGACCACAGCGAAGAATACAGTGATGGACCTGGTGAAGCTCCTGAAGAGGGCATGGCAAGAGAGGAACCGCGTCTAAGATTCAAGGACGTTTAACGTCTTTCCTTCTCTTTTTTTGTAATTGTTAGGTAAATGAGGCTTCCAGTTTTTGTTAATTTAAGTATATGTTTGTAATGCAGTTATCGATGTTAGTTGTTAGTGTTCTGTTTACGGAAAACTCTTCAATCAAATCAAGCCAATAGTGGGAAGAGGAAAACGCTGATGGTAGCGGATGTAAAAGATGCAGAGCAGGGAACCAAGCGTTTGGTTGTCTTTGATGTAGAAGGAATTCTGATACCAAAGAACAGGTACATACTTTTTGAAATATCACGCAAGGTGAGTTTTTTGGGTTTCATACGAATCCTTGCAATAGGGCTACTCTATGAGGCGGGGGTATTATCACTTGAATCTGCGCTAAAAAGAATATTTTTGGCGCTCAAAGGACTTAGAGCACAAGAGGTTTTGGAACTCCACAAGCGAATACCCTTGATGCCCGGCACTGAAGAAGTCTTCAAAACATTAAGCAATAAAGGATACAGGACAGCACTAATTAGTTCAGGTCTTCCCATCCAAGCAGTAGAAGACTTGGCCACAAGACTGCATGTAAACTATGCTTATGGGTTCGAGCTGGAGATAGTGGATGGGCGTTTAACAGGAGTCGTAAAAGGAGACGTGATAAAACGTGGAGGCAAAGCTGTTGTTTTACAAAATATTCTTGACAAGGAAGGGTTAACCCCAAAAGATTGTGTCATGGTTGCTGATGACAGAAACAACTTGCCAATGTTTCCCCTATGCAAGTTACGGATAGGGTATAACCCCGATTTTGTTCTAACCGCCAAATCAGACTTTGTAACAAGAGGCTCACTAACAGAAATTTTGCCGCCAATAACAGGAGAACCCACACCAGCATCCCAACATAAACTGTCAAGAAGCAGAGGGCTCAGAGAAATAATTCACACAGGTAGTTTCCTGTCATCTTTCATTTGCATATACGTTCTCGGAAATGTCCTGTTAGCATCTTTGATACTTTGTGTAGCCCTGCTTTATACCGCATCTGAGGTTGCCCGAGTTCGCGGAATCAACATCCCAGTGCTCTCATCAATAACTTGGAGAGCCGCAAAAAAAACCGAGCTCTACGAATTCGCAACATCCCCAATCCATTTTGCTTTAGGCATCGCAATTTCTTTACTTGTTTTCCCAGAACCAATATGTTATATAGCAATCACGGTACTCACGTTGGGCGATGGTAGCGCTCACATATTCGGAGTGAAGTTTGGAAAAACCAGTGTCCCATTAAATAAAGGAAAAAGCATAGAGGGAGCAATTGCGGGTTTCATGTGTGCATTTATAGGAGCCATGATTTTCGTCGACCCTGCTAGAGCCTTGATTGCCGCCGCAGTTGGGATGTTAATTGAAGGGCTCCCCAGCCCAATAAACGACAACTTATCAATCCCCTTAGCATCTGGACTAATACTTATGCTACTCATGTAGAACGAAGCGGATTATTACGATAAAATTAAAAGATTGCAGTTTGTCATATAGTATCGACGCGGTAAATTGATAGCGTGTAATAAAACTGAGTTAAGGAAGTTTTCTCTGCTTGGCAGAATCAGGTAAAATTGAATATAGACCAATCTCTGTT
>JAOZIF010000005.1 GCA_026014495.1 Candidatus Bathyarchaeum sp. | reverse complement strand
GTCTGTTAACATCTTTTTTGATCAAATTTTCATAATTTCTGCTATGCGCTTACTTGACAAAGGAGAATTCTCGTTACACGCAAGCGAGGCAGATATGCAAAAAGCGATTATACTTGACCCCTCCTTGTTCGAAGAATGTTTTGAACCTATCTCATACGAGAAGAAGGTTGAACCCGGGTTTGTGGATGTCTATGGTGTTGACAAAAATGGAAGACTGGTTATTGTTGAACTTAAAAGAAGAACAGCTGGACGGGATGCGGCGTTACAGCTAGCAAAGTATGTTGACTACATCAAAACTGTAACAAATAGAGAAATTAGGGGCGTTCTTGTGGCTCCGCGTTTAGCTAAAGGCGTTCAAACAGTTCTGACCAGCTTGGGGCTAGAATTCAAAGCATTAGACCCTAAGAGATGTGCTGAAGTCTTACGGCGCTCAGAGACCCGAAAGCTTGCGGATTTTTTTGAAAAAACGTCTTGATTTTGTTACCGTACGTAATATGGCTTTTTTTCTTTTTTGAGCTTATTCATGACATTAACTAAAACATAGTCAAAGTCTTTGCCCCACAAAAGCCACCGCAAACCGTGGTAAAAACGGAGAAACTCCAGCCCTTTGTTTGTGGTTTGATAAAGGTTTTCAGTGTCTTTTGTTAGGTTCACAAGCTTTAGAATCATCATTACTGGCAGGTATGTTTCGAGGCTGTCTTTGTCTAGGTCGCATCCACTTATAAACTCTGATTCTTTGGAACCCAAAGTAGCTACACGTAAGATGTCAGCGACAATATCAAACTCCATTCGCTCATTTTTCATCAAATCGTCACCTTGATCTCATGCAAGACCGGTCTCAAACAAACATATGCTCGTTTCAAACACGAAGCTGACTGAGGCACATCGTAGGGGAATCGTCAGCTTTTTGGGTGTAGTTTAGTGTGTATTAAAGGAAAAAACGAGCTGGTTTTTAGCTCACATAAAATGGTGGCTGATTTTCTTTTCTTTTTAGCTGTTCCAAAAGGCGCATTAACATGAAATCGTTGTCTTTACCAAACAAAAGCCATCTGAGTCTATGGTAAGTGTTGAGGAATTCTAATCCTTTTTCTGTTGTTTGGCAATACATGTCGCTGTCATCTTTTACCGTTAGTAAACTTAATTCGGTCAATGCTGACAGATAGTTTTCTACGGTCATGGAATCCAGTTTACATCTATCCATAATTTCCGCTTCTTTAGAGCCTTTGGCTGCTACTCGCAAGATCTTGGCAACAACTTGTACCTCGTTTTTATTTCTCGTATTCATACACCGCCAGAGCAAATTTGTTTATTGACGATGGAAATTGAATTGTAAGCATTTAAATGGGTATTTCAGTATCGCCAATACTTACTGAGCAGATAGTAAAAACTTCTAGAAAAAACCACACTTGAAAAACACATGCACAACAACACAAAACATATTTAGAAAAAATTTAATTGCTCATAGTACTGAACATTACTAGATTCAGGCGGGAGTTTAAGTGAAGTATAAGATTGAGATTGAACGTAGCGGCTGCATAGCTTGCGGTATGTGCTACACTGTGGATTCTGTTCATTTTGAACCAGACGATGAAGGAAAGTCAACAGTGAAAGGGGGAGAAACGGACACATATGGGTCTATTGGAGTCTTTAATGATGAAAAGATTGAAAAAGCCAGAAATGCAGAGGATTCTTGCCCGGTGTCAATTATTATTGTGACAGAGCAATAAAGCTGCTGAAATAGCGTAAAGTTTAAGGGTTTGCAGACGTTTTCCCCTCTGAATACTTGTCTAGATTGAGGAATGAATAGTTGAGTTCTGAAGAAACTTTGATAGAGAAGAAAACCAAGGTCCTCATTAAACTTCGTGGTTACAAGGTAATTAATAAAGAAGAGATAAAGAATGCCACCAGCTACACAATCAAAATGAAGGATAAAGAGAAGGCGATTCTCTGGGCGGTTACCACAGACGGAACCGTAGGAGTGGCATATGTTACGCAACTCAAAAAAGCAATGGATGATGCCGAAATTAAAAAGGGAATCATCGTCACAATTGGAAAATACACTCACACAGCTAAGACACGTTCTAAACAAAGCGGAATAGAATTGATTCCAAAAATCTTTCCATCATTCCAAATTTTTGACCATGAATTTGTTTCTAAGCATGAGTTGCTCACACCAGAAGAAAAAGAAGAAGTTCTTGAGAGCTTCAAGTCACAACCGTATCAGTTACCGCGAATCAACGCCTCTGACCCTGCTATAATAGCTGTGGGCGGTAGTCCAGGCGATATAGTCAGAGTCATTAGAAACAGTAAGACTGCAGGAAAATACGTAGCCTACAGATACATTGTATAAACCAAAAGGTTTACGATAGTTTGGTAGAAACTTAGTTTCTGCCATTTTTTTAACTCACGAAATAAGCTATTTTCATTTTTAGATTAGAAACATTTTTAGAGATAGAGCAACGTTTTAACGACTACAACATTCAAAAAGTGAAGACACATGGATGTGACAACGATTTTCATTGCGGTTGCACTTGCGATGGACTCGTTTTCAGTAGCAATAGCAAATGGGCTGGCAACTAAAACATTCAAAATAACCAAAGCAATCAAGATATCAGTATTCTTCGGGTTCTTTCAGGCAATTATGCCAATCATTGGATGGTACGCTGGAGTACATGTATTAGATTTGATTTCAGAGTTTGATCATTGGGTAGCATTCATTCTTCTAACGTTTATTGGCTGCAGAATGATTTACGAGTCCATCAAACAGGACCCCAATAGCATCATCAAGTCATACAGCATCAAAGTACTGGTAATATTATCAATTGCTACCAGCATTGACGCATTAGCCGTTGGACTTAGCGTATCTATTCTAACTGTTTCAATCATAACACTTGCAACTGTAACAGGAGTTGTTACCTTTATGCTGTCTTTTTTTGGCGTCTATCTTGGCGGCAGATTTGGGTGCATTCTACAAAACAGAGTTGAATCATTAGGCGGAATAATTTTAATAGTCATAGGACTGCGAATACTCCTTGAACATCTAGGAATCATTTAGGCATCATTATTAGGTTTTCACAAACTTTACGAGAAGCATTAATCATCAAAAATAGTGGAATGTGTTGCACATCAAAAGTTTGTTCATGGGTTGACTTCGCTATATTGTTTTTCTCGTAATATGTTCCATAAGGAAACACAGTATTTTAACCATCAGATGTATAGAAGAAAAGTACTGAACAAAACTAGAGATGAATCATATTGAAAACTAACGAGATACAAGCACTTTGGGAACGCAGAGACCGCCTCAGAATATTCGCAGAAATAATTGAAGCAGCAAAAGGAAGAAAAAATAAGACCCGAATTATGTACCAAGCAAATCTTAGTTTTACCCAAGTCAACGAATACCTTTCGTTCCTAACTAAAATGGGATTCATCAGAGTCTGCAATAATAACAGAAAGAAACTCTACGAAACAACTGCTAAAGGCGAAAATTACATCGAAAGTTACATGGAAATGATAAGCATTCTCAAACCACAAGAACTTGAAGTTCCAATGTTAGTGAGGTAGCTTTTGTGGAAACAATAACTCAAAAAGATTATAACATCTTTTCTGCACTAGTTGAAACAATCCACAAAAAAGACCAAAAAAAATTACGATTTAGCAAATGCAACAAATGTGGACGACTGACACCCTTCAGACTAAGTGCCATAAGCAGTGGTAGCGTTAAATGCAGAAAATGTGGAAATAAAATCTCACTTAAAGTCTAAGTAATGTTTTAATACAATTCTGCATGCACGTTATTGCTTGAATAAGGAACCCTAAAGAAAAAATGGGGTTTGCCGAGGCTCCCACACAACCAATAAGAGGAAAAAAGAAACTTCACAGCCACTACTATTAGATCTAGATAGTTTCATTTCAGTGCTGGAACCTATTCAGCCCCTTTTTGAAGTTTTACTCCCAAAAAAAGAAGGGAGGGAAAATTTGGTTTATTTTCGTTTTCTTAGCACAAATATGCTAACTGCGCCGATGATTGCTGCGATGACAATTGCTGCAATGATTAGAGTTTCTGTGCTGATGAGTGCTGTTTCGGTTGCTGTTTCTTCGGGTTCTGTTACGGGCTCTTCAGTAACAGGTTCTTCTGTTACGGGCTCTTCAGTTACTGGTTCTTCTGGCTCTATTGGTGTCGCAGTTGATGTAGCTTCTGATACACCAATGTAGGTTGTTGCATCTGAAGGCCAGTAGGCTTCTGATCCTTCAAAAGTTGCAGTAATTTGGTATTCTCCTGGAACTGGTGGTTGCCACACAGTAGCGAAGTTGCCATTTATGTCTGTTGTAACTTTACCTATGTCTTGGTAGTTGCCGTTGGGGTCAATAGCTGTTAATGTTACTGTAACTCCTTTTACGTCGTCGGGCATTGGCTTTTGCATATACACATACTCCATCCAACCGCTCATGCTTTCATCAGATACAGCTGGAACTCCACTTGGGAACCGTGCTATCTGCTCATCTTGTGTTGTGCCAGTAGCAATATCAAGAACTGTGCCTTCGATCAAAACGTTGTCTCCATCATCAATAATTTTTGGTGATGCTGTGACTGTAGTTGAGCTTGGTCCCTTGCCGACAGAATACACTTTCATGTCATAGCAATTAAGGAACGCAAAGAAGCCATCTGCAACAGCGTCAAAACTTGCGTACATTCCTGTGCCCCATCCGAGCATAGTCCATATTTCCTCGCCAGTATAAGCATCGACACAACGGAACTGTGAACCCTTATAGAAAGGCGAACCAGGAGAGTGCTCAGTGGTAGCCAAGTAGACTTTTCCGTCAGCAACAACGTCTACGAAGATAGGATAGGTACCATACGCAGTTCCAAGACCAGCATTAGTGCTGTTCCCTACACCGCCATTACCGTAGGTCCATTCCAATTCTCCAGTCGCAATATCATAGCAGTAAAGTATTGCACCAAAGCCAGCACAGTAGAGGTTTCCATAAGCAGCTATTGTTGATGTTCGAAGGGTATCATAGTCGTGTGAGGGCTCAGTTGGACCCCATACCATGCTTCCGTCTTCTAGGCTATAGCCATAACGAACCATGGTTTCTTTATCTTCAAAGATGAAGATGCCGATCTCTGGATCCCATGCTGTAATCTCTCGGCTAACGTTGTTTGGCGCCACATCATAGTGTTCCATCCAAAGTACCTCTCCGCGCGATTCTGGAGCTAGACTTACTGCAGTAACGTTTGCTCCTAGACTGCTTATGCTAGCGCCGTAAACGCCGACGTGTGTTCCAAATCCTCCTTGAGTGAGAAGCATAATATCATCAAAGCTAACTTCTCTCCAGAGTGTCCATGATCCTGGACCAAGGTCTGAAATTGACACGTTCCAGTCATAGTAGCTTGCTGCGCTTGCGTCTATTGTTCCTGAAGTCCGAACATCAATGGCTCTAGAGCAGTTCCACTGTGCAACCCATTTGTTTTCTGAGTCAACTACGATTGTTAGGATTTCTCCATTTGGACCTGCAACGTCTGTTCCGTCAGGGACATTTTCTACAACTAGGTCTGCAACTTTTCCTGTGCTTGGGTCAATGAAGTTCCATACTACTGGACTTCCACGTCCACCGCTTTCTGAAATCAGCCAGCCTTCTGGAATGATTCCGTGTTGGTTGTACATGTCGTAGTCATATAGGTAACCAAATGATGGCTCAGGAAGTGAAACACCTAGTTCTTCATTGTACCAGACTTCTTCTCCAGTACGCAAATCAACGCACATCCATCCTCCTCCGCCGCCTGAGTTACCATAGGGTAGTTCGTAGTAGAGTCTTCCGTACATGATTATTGGATTGCCAAATCTGACGTTGTATGAACCGCCCATGTAGTAGGTGGTTCCTTCTACGTGAAATCCGCTGCCTCCAACAACTCCTCCGTCCTGAATTGACTGTGACCACATAACGTGTGATGTTTCAGGTGCTGGCCCTTCTGGTTGGAACTGACCATAACCAGCTCCACCGGTAGCGGTTTCGCCGGTACGAATCTGAGGTGAGTTCTTACCTAACCAGTTTGATGAAATCGCCCACCAGTCTGTGTTCTGTCCTTCTATTGGACGAGTCCAGTATTCTGTTGGAAGTGGATAGCTGGATACGGCTAGAGGTAGTGGGTCTTCTTGGACAATTAGTGTTGCTGTTTTGCTGGCTGCTGTGAAAACATCGTTTGCATATGTACCACTCCATTCGTATACTTGTTCAGGATACTCGAACAATAGAGTGTATGTTCCTACTTGAGTAGGCGTATATGAAACATACTGTATACTTGTGGTGTCAGAAACAACTGGCCAGTGCATCGTTTCATTTGTGCCGTCAGGCTTCATGATTGTGAGATAGTAGTCGTGACGTCTGATGTTATTATTTACAGATGCGCTTGGCAGTGGTGTGTCAACCCACATGACAATTATCACGTTTTGGTCGACACCAACAGGATTAGGTGCAGGAACGATGTAAGCATAAGAAACGATAGTCCACGTAGGGTCATGTGCGCTAACAATGGGTAAAGTAATGAGTGTTGCAGTAATTGTCAACAGTAGAATTAAAGCAACTGTAGTAGCTATTTTTTTGTTTTCTTTTGTTTCCATTTTTGTTTTTCTCCATTTTAATGCGATGAAACGGTATAAAGCAAAGTATATTTAACATTTGTCTCATATTCGTTGTTTAAGGGAGCCCCTTGTTGTTTAGAGAATGTTGTATTTTTTGTTGTTTTTTAGATTGTATAATCAGTTTAATCATTGCTGACTAGACACATTGAAGCGGTGAACAACAGCTTTTGACGATTAGCAATTTTTTTAGTGAAACAACTTTCGCTCAAGATACGAGTGTAGACATGTTTTTTTGAAGATAATTTCAATTGGGTTATACACAAGTTTATAAGTAACTTTAAAGGTAATGATTTCCGAGTTAGTGTCAGACAAAACTAATTCTCTTAATGAATAGGAGGTGCAATCCGAATGTCTTATGGTGGACCACGCGAAATGCACGATGCCGTTTGTGCTGAATGCGGACAAAAATGTCAAGTTCCGTTCAAGCCCGACCCGAGCAGACCTGTATACTGCAGAGAGTGTTATGCTAAACGAAGACCCCCGAGAAGAAATAGGTATTAAGCCTATCAGCTAACATCTATTTTTGAGATTCAATTTTTTTATATTCTTTTTTTCATTTCACAACATGCTAAATAGCACTACAAAATATAAAACAACCACACAGAACACAAGCAGGTGTACTGCTTAGTAGAAACAAAATGAATTGCCTAAAAAAGGGGATGAAAAAATAGCGCCATTAACGAGACCGTTTCACGGTTAGTCGTAGTATATTAAATCTTTTTCTTCAAGGTCTTTGTGAAGTTTGTCAACAGCTAGATAAACGTCTTCTTCCTTTGTGGCGCCTGTACAAACAAGTTTTCCGCTTGCAAACAGAAGGATTACAACTTTTGGTTCATCCATTCGGTAGATGAGGCCCGGAAACTGTTCAGGCTCATACATAGTTTTCCCAAGAGAGTATGCACAATCTTCCAGTTCTATTCGGCCCAAAAGATTCGCTGACGCAACAATGTTAACTACTCTAATTTCGGGTTTGCCAGTTATGATTATCCCGCTTTTCTTTAGTTCTCGTACAACTTTCAGAACAGCTTTTTTGGATTCATTCTCGGACTTGGCTCCAGTACAGACCATCTTGCCAGTACTGAAGATAAGAATGGCAGTCTTAGGTTTTTTTAATCTGAAAACTAATCCTGGAAACTTTTCTGGGCGATACTCAACTAATGGGTTACCCTTAACAACAGCGTTCAGGTCAATCTTCTGATTTAACGTGGCAGACGACACTACATT
Organism: Candidatus Bathyarchaeum sp.; assembly: GCA_026014495.1. Lineage (GTDB taxonomy): Archaea > Thermoproteota > Bathyarchaeia > Bathyarchaeales > Bathyarchaeaceae > Bathyarchaeum. The sequence continues at coordinate 3,625 of JAOZIF010000005.1, read as the reverse complement.
TTCGATTCGGATGGAATCTTCAAGCTTAGGCATGTTTAATCCGCCTTATACCAATCATGACTTTTATTGGCGTATTTAAAGGGTTCTGGAAAAATACCTCATAAATGTTGTTATACACAAAAAAACATGTACCGTAAACACTTTCAACAAATGCAAATAATAAAAATAAACAAAAAAGAAACAAAGAAGAAAGTAGCTAAAGCTACTTCCAAGTGTCTTGCAGGAATTTAGCTATTCCTGAAGAATCGCGCGGTCCAACAAGAACCTGCCAGTTAGATAGCTCTTCTATCTCTCCACTGATCCGCGCCGCTTTGCCAGGTATTATCAGTTTGCGATGGTTTACCTTTTCTTCCAGTTTGCTCTCTTTGATGGCATCTGCAACAGTTTCTGCAGTCAATTTTCTGCCTGCGACTCCACTGTCTATGGCGGTTCCTTCAGAGTCAACAACTATAAGATATGCAGCATTACCAGATGATTCGATGTCTTGTGCTACAGTGTAGTATGTTAGTGCAAAGTTTGATGTCATTAAAACTGGCGAGTGTTCATCAGGAGTTCCAATGGTTCGCAGTCCAGCTTCGACGGCAACAGGTTTTCTGGGGTCGGTGTAAATGTTTTGCCTTAGCACTGTTAGGGGCAAAAGCGCCCATCCTTCTGTGCCGTGCATAATCATAAGGTCAGCGAAGCGAGTTACAAGCATAGATGCAACGTAGGCTTCGTTCCATGCCTTCACTGTTGGAGAACCTGTGGATTCAGTCCAAGCAGTAATAGGAGTTCCTATAGTGGGATATCCTAGTAGCTCATCGCCCATTGTACATGCTGCCCTACGGATCATAGTGAAGTTGTTGATTGTATCTCCTAAACCTGAACTGGTGAATGTTCCGGGGTCTAACACAAGGTCTTCGAGGCCATATTCGTTCATTGTTTTTACCATTGATTTTAGAAGAGAAATGTCGTTTGGCGCTGAAACAACTAACGGACATTTATACATCAATGCCAGTTCTGCCATCTCTTTCCAGTTGTCCTTAGTTGCAGCATAAATGAGAGGTCGAGCTTTTGGAATTGCCATTAAACCGCTTTCGATGATTGCTGGGTCAATGGAACAAAGAATCATGGGCAAATTTGTGTTTTCTGCAACGGTCTTAACTGTGGCTTTGAATTTATCGGCATCGTTTGAAGTAGAACGAACAGCAATCATTTGCAACTTTAGGTCGTTACCAATATACAGGTATGTGAACTCTTGGGTCTTTTTCACTCTACTCAAAAGCTCTTCATCAGACATTTCATCTGTAACATCGATGGCGATAGCTGTCGGATTAGTATATGTGAATTCGTGACGATACATAACCAGCTTTCCGCCAACATTAATTGCGCTGTCGCCAACTCCAACAGTTACCTCTTTGACTGCGGGTTTGAGCATTTCTTTGAGTTTGGCGTAGTTCTTTTGATTTGCTTTAGTCAAAAGAGAAGGGCACTGGTCTACACTGACTTCACGGTTGACCACTTTTGTGGCAAACGCCATACAGTTGTCTTCTCCACATTCTTTGCAGTTTGTTTTAGGAAGTAGCATGTAAACGTCGATTGGGCTAAGTTGCTTTATTCCGCCTTTAGTTTCTTTTCCTGACATGTCATTCATCCTCAAATTTTCGTTGATACCCAGTTAGCGATCTGTGCAACATCCGCGGCGCCTCTTTTATCTGTCAAGCGTTTGATAGTGTTACGCATAGTTTTGACTGCTGCAGGATGCAACATCATAAACAGGTCAACACCAGCCAACAACAAAGTTAAGCCAGTAACAGTTTCCCATAAAGGTCCACGAAGTGCCTTGTCGCCCCATTGTGGGTCCATTGTTTGCCATGCTTCTCTTGCAGCCCAAGCATTGGTTGTTCCAGATGACATTGGCTGCTGAAGTTCTGGGTCGCCCATTAAGCCTGCGAGTCTTGCGCGTTCCATGATGGTGTATGCGTAATCAAGACCGTAGCCTAACGCAGCTGTTGTTGTGTCCATTATGATTTGCTCTTTGGGCAAGTATTCAAGAAGGCGTCTGTTTAGTTCTCTTGCTTGGTTAAGATCCATTGGAGAGAAAGCCAAAGCAACGTGACCATATTGCTTGATTAGCTTAGCTGACTTTTCTATGTCCATGTCCAGAGTAACTGTGCTTATGAGAAGGCGTTCGCCCTCAGCTACAGCAGTTACTTTTTCAAAGACTTCCAAGTCCTTCTTGGGGTCACCACATCCACCTACAACAAGAGGCACATCAACTGCCTGAAGTACGTCTTCAACAGTTTTTGCTGCTTCAGCGGGTGTAGAAGGCTTTGGGTTTAGTGGGTCAATACTAACCAGATGCAATGTAATCATTTGTGCTCCGAACTTGTCAACTGCAAATTTTGCCCACGACACTGGATCTTGGATTGCGTCGTTGAAGTTGGTTTTCACAGCTTTGGGTATGGGTACTTTTTGGTCGAACACGTCAAGAGAGATTACTGGTGCGTTGAGTGTTGGGTTTTCAAAGGTGTAAAAAGATGGAGATTTCTCTCCACCAATAACTATTGGTTTTCCTCTGCTTCCGCCTTGGCTCTTTGTAGCTCCAAGAGTAACTTCCACGATTTCTCCAGGATACTTCTGCACTGGAAGAGTGAAGGGAGCATCCAAAAGAGATGTTGGCTTGGCTCTTGAGGCAACCATCCTTTGTAGGGCAGGCATAACTCCTGCCTGATACAAGAACTCTATTTCGTCAACTACCATGTCAACGTCTTCGAGCTCAAGCTCATCGTTACCCTTAAGGAGGTCTAAGATTTCGGGGGGAAGTTCGAGGTCAGAGTTTTTTTTCGCCCTCTCGGGCATGGGCTTTCACCTTTTTGGTTTTTCCCGTTTAATGATTACTTTCTCTGCGTGGATTTTAGCATTCTTGAAGATTATCTTGAATCCGCCAGTGCTAACAGTTGCTGTAGAAACTGGAAATGCTGTTGTTTCTAGGGCTTCACCTTCAGTTTCAGTTACTTCAGGTTCTTCTGCTTTCCAGCGTTTAAGAACAGGATGATTCTTTTCTTTCAGGAAATCTTGTAGTTCATCAACTGTCTTTGCGTCGTTTTCTGTTGCCACGTTGTTAATAGCTTCTGCAGGCATGAATTCTTTGACTCTATCCTTAACGCTTTGAGGCATCCAAACTACGCGATCCCATCCTCCGTCAGCTTGAAGGAATTTAGGTGATCGCATATATTCGATAGCTATTCCGTGGAAGCCGTCCACTTGTCTGCCTCCAGCGCCTGAGTCTGCTAGTGTCGAGAATGCTAGTCCGTTTACGGTTACGCCTTTGAAGCCGCGGTCAACTATTCCGTAGCCCTCTACTTCTGGAATGTAGAAAGCCATAGCCTCAAAGCATCCACATGAAGTGTGTGGATAACCAAAACCAGTATACATCCATACTTTGTCAACTGCACCTAATGTTTTTTGTTTGATTGATTCATTGATTCCAGAGAATTCACCTTTTTCTGCGTCAAGTAATTCTCCTTTGTCTATAGCAAAAACTGGACCTTTCGGGTCGACTTGTGCAGATGCTCTGCCGTCGAACCAACTGATTGAACCACAGTTAGAGTATCGTTGAGGAGTGATTACACACATGTGTGTT
>JAOZIF010000196.1 GCA_026014495.1 Candidatus Bathyarchaeum sp. | reverse complement strand
GGGTAATTGATTAACAACAGTTACTGTTGAAGTCACTGAATCGATGACACCCTCGTCATCCCTAATGGTAAGAGTTACTGTGTGAACTCCACTGTTTGTGTAAGTGTGAGTGGCGGTCACTCCCGTTGTAGTTGTTCCATCACCAAAATCCCAAGAATATTCAACAATTGTGCCATCAATGTCGGCACTTGTCGAAGCATCAAAGAAGTTTTCTTCACCAATAATAACTTCGTCAGAGGCCTGAGTGAATGACGCTACTGGAGAATTGTTTAGGATATTTTTTGTTCTAGAAGTTGAGTCTGTAGCTCCTTCGTTATCGGTTACTGTTAATTTTACAGTGTAGGAATCAATATCAGAGTAGACATGAGTTGCTGTTTTGCCGGTTCCTGTTGTTCCATCACCAAAATTCCAACTGTAACCAACAATTTGACCATCAGAATCACTGGAGCCTGATGCATCAAAAGTTACTGCTTCAGTCGCATAAGCAGGTTCAGGAGAATGCGTGAAAGCTGCTAATGGTTTGTTGTTTGGTTCTTCGGGGGGCAACATGTTTTCAATGGTTATTGTTTTTGTAGTGGTGTCAGTTCCTCCTCGGTTATCTGTTACACTCAGGGATACAGTATATTCTCCGCTCTCAGCATATTCGTGACTTGTAGTTTCACCATAAGAGTATGTTTCGTCTCCAAAGTTCCAAAAATAGTTTACAATATTACCATCTGAATCTGAACTAGCCGACCCATCAAAGTTGATGTTTTCATCAGTGTAAGCTGTAGATGGTGAAACACTAAATTCTGCTGTGGGCAAGTTGTTTGGAATCATAACTATGTAACTGAAAATTGAAGTTTTTGCGCTGTTTCCAGCGTTATCAAAAGCTTCTACATAATATTGAACTGTATTACCTTGTTTTTGTCCAGGAATGGTTGCAGCCCATAATCCATCATCTAATCCCATTCCGTTGACTACCCAATCATCATTTATTTTATACCAAAGAGTTACTTTTTTTACTCCACTTGCGGATGTGGGCTCGGTTACATTTGCGATGATTTTCACTAATTGGTCAGCATCAACAGCAAAAGGAATCTGATCCACACTTACTATTACCGGTGCAATTAAATCGCCAACAACATACGAATATTCTGTGGAAACATCAGTGCTACCAAATCTGTCTGAGGCATAGATTTTGTAGATCACTGTTGTACCGTATTGTTGAGCAGGAATTGTACCAAAATAGTCATTATTTCCAGGATTCATGGTTATGTTAGTCCAGCTACAGGAGTCAACTTGGTAAGATAAGATTACTGAGTCAATTTCATAACTTTCCAATTTAACTTGAGAAGTAACAAGTACGGGTTCATCGTAATTTGGAGTCTCGGGATCCTGACTAACATTAACAACTTCCACATTGGAAATAAGTCTCAAAGAGAAAACCATATCGTTGTAGTCTCTAGAAATTGATCCCCCAAAATTGTTTTCAAATCCAACTAGGAACATGTTTGGATCGTCTAAATTCTTATAAACTTGGCAGTGTTGTTCAGGAAAA
>JAOZIF010000078.1 GCA_026014495.1 Candidatus Bathyarchaeum sp. | reverse complement strand
AATCAAGAAGGAATTCCAAAAGAGCCAGCATTACAGATGAAAATGGAAAAAGCATGGCATGTTTACATTAATCATTTGATTAACAACCCAACTAAAACTTTGCATCATTTCTTTTTTGCTCCAGAAGTGAGTTCTGCAGATGCTCCAATAGTTCGGTCACAACTGAAAAAAATAACCGACCTATACAAAGAAATCGAGAACGATATTAACAAAAATGGTTCTGCCAAGACCTGATTAAGGGTTAAATTCACAAAGAACCATACGTGTATGGTTGAGGAAAACTGTTCAAATGAGTGTTTACGCAAACAAAAGTTTGGAATGCACTGAATCATACGTTAAAAATTTGTGTAATTTAATTCTTCAAAAAAATCCCAGATGCTGCACATGCAACAGTAACCAAATCAGCACATGGATTATTGATGAAGCTCTTCTTTTGAGTGGTCTTGTGGTTTATATCAGATTATTTTGTAGTGAGCACGAAAAACGCTGGAAAGACGCCGAACAATTAGACTATAAACTGTTGAATGGAATTATGCTTGTAAGGTTACCTTACCAGATACCTGTTGGATTATGGACTAACGTTTCGTGGAAGGATTTTTCGAATTTGTTAGCAAACTATTTTGGGGATAGAAAATCTGTTGAAGAAAAGCTCATCCCAGAAATTGTTAGTCCATGTGAAGTGTTCCTAAAAAAGAACCCAAAATTTGTTCTAAAAGGCACTATAGAGGATTACCTGAAAATCTAAGAGTGCCTTTCCGGTGTTTGCAGACTGTTTGACAAACTATTTAATCGATGAAGTAAACACATCTCAAACATAATGGCACAAAGTAAGGCAGACAGCAAACGAACCAAAGTTTTCGTTTCTGTTATCATTCCAGTGTTCAACGAGGAAGTAACCGTAGGGGACGTAGTTAACCGCACAAACAAAACACTGGAAAAAATGGGAAAACCCTACGAATTAATAGTTGTAGATGATGGCTCAACCGACAAATCTGCAGAAATTGCCAAACAACAAAATGCCATCGTGATAAAAGGATGCCACACAGGAAAAGGGTTTGCATTAAGGTGTGGGTTTTTGCGGGCTAAAGGGGAATATGTGGTTACTTTGGATGCTGATGGTTCTCACAAGCCCGAAGAGATTCCGTTGATTCTTCGTTACTTGACAGAGGATGAAGCTGATTTTGTTGTTGGTTCAAGGTTTGCCAATTCTGAGCATAATAAAACTAAGATTCCCAAAATTAACAGGGCAGGTAACAAGTTGTTCAACAACGTGACAGAGTACCTCACGGGTGTGCACATTACTGATTCGCAGTCGGGTTTTAGGGCGATTCGGGCTTCGTTGATAAAAACTATGAAGTTAACCTCTTACGGTTACGAGGTGGAGTCAGAAATGCTTGTTAAAGCGTTACGCAAAAGAGCCCGAGTAATAGAAACGCCAATAAGCTTTATTCAGCGAACCGTAGGCCGCTCAAAGCTTGACCCCTTAAAGGATGGGGCCAGAATTCTTTATGCCATAGTTGCATCTTATTTATCATAACAGTTACGTTAATACAATA
>JAOZIF010000117.1 GCA_026014495.1 Candidatus Bathyarchaeum sp. | reverse complement strand
CACGTATAATCCAATTAACCTCTTTAATAGAGGGGGGTTGGATTATTTCTCCTTTCTCCCAAATTATTTGGGTATTATCTATTACTCCGTTATTATAATGATAAAGCACTGTGGATTTGTTTCTATTTTCCTACAGCTTTGACTGTTTTGAGGTGACTCAGACCACAGCTTTTCGTCTTCACTGGTAATTGGTTAGTTAACGCTTTGACGTTTGTATTTACGTGATTCCATGGCCGGAAACCTTGTGGAAAACAACAGTGCTAAATATTATCAAAGGAGGTATTTCTAATGTTCTATGTTGGAATCGACATCTCTAAGTTCAAACACGACTGTTTCATTGTTACTGACGCAGGCGAGATTGTTTGTGATTCTTTTTCCATCAAAAACGATTTTGATGGATTTACAAAACTCTTGTCTGTTCTGGATTCTCTTGATCCTAAAGAGTATGTAAGAATAGGGTTTGAATCTACTGGTCACTATGCTTTAAACCTGAAGTTATTCCTCGAAAAAGCCCACTACAGCTTCATGGAATTTAACCCTGTTCTTCTCTCAAAGTTTAACAAGTCTCAGTCTTTAAGGCGTACCAAAACGGATGCAATTGATTCAATATCCATTGCCCGCTGGCTTATGACGGTTGATTACAAACCCTATCCAATAGAATTTTATCATACCTACGCGCTTAAGTCATTAACTCGTCTTCGTGACTCTCTTGTTAAACAGCGAAGCTTTTACATGGTTAAGATTACAAATGTCCTTGACCACGTCTTTCCTGAGTTTAAGCCGTTTTTCAATAATCGGTTTAGCAAGACTGCTATCTACCTTTTAGAGAATTATGGTTCTGCCAAAAGTATTGCTAAGATGAATACTAGGTCCTATGATGCTTTGCGCAGTGTTTCCAGAGGAAAATTCTCTATGCAAAAATTCCTAAAGCTCAAAGAATTGGCCAAGAATACAGTTGGCTGTGATCATGAACTTTTCACCTGCCAATTGAACAGTCTGTTGTCTTTGTATAAGCAAATATCAAATGAGGTAGCATCACTTGAGGATCAAATTGAATCTTTAATCGTTGAAATTGATCCTAAAACTTTATCTATACCTGGCATTGGTCCTCTGTCAGCAGCTGTTATATATGCTGAATATGGTGATTTATCCAAATTCAATTCCCCTGCTCAGATGCTTTCTTTTGCTGGTCTTGAACCAGGTTATTATCAATCAGGAACATCGGAACACGGTGGCGGTATGGTTAAAAGAGGTTCTTCACATCTTCGCTACACCTTGATGAATCTGTGTATTCCATTGATTCAATACAACATGACATTTGCTGAGTACTACCACAAAAAGCGTAATGAAGGTAAATCACATCGTGTGGCATGTTCTCATCTTGTTAAAAAATTGATTCGAGTTATCTTTACTCTAGAAAAGAATGGGATTGATTTTGATCCAACAAAACTTCGCTGATTGTGTAGTGGCAATCAGTAATACTAAAGCCTGATTGCTTTTTGAAGTCATTTATCAAAAGGCTTGTTTGGTATGCCCATTTTTGTTTCAGCATATTTCCAAAAAA
>JAOZIF010000183.1 GCA_026014495.1 Candidatus Bathyarchaeum sp. | reverse complement strand
TTTGACACGGTAGAAATTGCGTTTATGGTGAAAAATAAGCCAACTATTCCACAAACAATAGAAAGGGCAGTAAAAAATGGTGCCAAGAAAATAGTTTTGATTCCTGCATTCATTGCTCATGGGGTTCACACGAAGGATGAAATACCTGAAATAATTAATGCCAAACAAAAAGAACTGAGATTAGAGACAAAAGGCGTTGAAGTCATATATGGAGAACCTTTAGGCGCTGACGAAAGAATTGTAGAAATAATTGAAGATAAAGCTCTGACTATGCTGGGTCAAGAAACCAATGAGGCACAAAGGGTTCTAGAAGCAAGCAACTTGAAAGCTTCAACAAAAATGTACAAAACCAGCATAGAGATACTAACACCCCTCATTAAAGAGGTCATTGAAAAAGCCCAAAAAATCGATGTTCCGGTAATTGAGCGAGTGGTTCATACTACTGCAGATCCTGAATTTGCCAAACTTTTAGTCATTAACAAAGATGCTGTAAAAAATGGGATTGCAGCCATTAAAGGGGGAGCCAAAATCATAACTGACGTCAAAATGGTTCAAGCAGGAATAAACAAAACCCGTGTTAAACGGTTTGGCGGACAGGTTTTAACTTATGTTGATGATAAGCGTGCCGTCGAACTGGCAAAACAAGAATCAACCACAAGGTCTGCTGCAGCCATGAGATTAGCTGTGAAAGATGGACTTGATAACTCCATTATTGTCATTGGAAATGCACCAACTGCAGCTTTTGAAATTGCCAAAGCAGTAAAACAGGGGCTAACTAAACCTGCATTGATTATTGCAACCCCCGTAGGTTATGTTGAAGCAGCAGAATCCAAAGAAGAAATCGCAACGTTACCCATACCCTATATTATAATTCGGGGACCTAAAGGCGGAAGCGCATTAGCAGTTGCAATTTTTAATGCTATACTGGGACTGGCAGAATTAGGTGTAGACATCAGCTAGAACTAAAAAGGGTTTATTATGCGAAGAGTTCTAAAATACGGCAACACCACGGGGGCTTATGCTACAGCTGCCGCAAAGGCTGCCGTAATTACTTTGCTGGATAAACCTGTTGATCGTGTAGGCATACCAAGCCCATTAGGGATTCGTTTTGAACTTTTTGTTAAAGATTGCAAAAAACTCAGCAAGGACACTGCAATAACCCATGCAATAAAAGATGCAGGAGAAGACATCGATGCCACAGATAAAATTGAGATAATCGCTGAAGTGAAGCTAACAGATACAGGTAAAATTACCATAACTGGAGGCAAAGGGGTTGGAATCGTAACCAAAGAAGGCTTGCCAATTCCGGTAGGGGAAGCAGCAATTAATCCCAGCCCAAGAAAGATGATTAAACAAGCCATCAGAGAAGTTTTGTCTAAAGAAAAAGGCGCAGAAGTAACCATAAACGTTCCTGAAGGCGAAACAGTTGCAAAGAAAACCCAAAACAGCAAACTAGGAATAATTGGAGGAATCTCTATTCTTGGCACAACAGGAGTAGTTAGACCATTATCAATTAGTGCATACAAAAGTTCCCTTGTTCCTGCCCTTGAGGTTGCTCTTGCTCAAAACTATG
>JAOZIF010000102.1 GCA_026014495.1 Candidatus Bathyarchaeum sp. | reverse complement strand
AATTACAGATACAACAATATCACTGAAGCTGTACAAAAAATAGAAGCCTTCGTTACTGGCTGGACCCCAAACAACACGCGCAATATGATGCAGACCGTGGAACAGTTTAACGAGACTAATTTTTCTACGAATTTACTAAAACTGTTTGACTATTATGAAAAAACAACAAGCTCGTGATTTTGGTTTGTTCTTTGAGTAGATATGGTCCAGTTTAGCTACGTTTATTCTAGACTTTTTGGTGCCTTTTTCTAGTTTAAGTTTTCTTACTATTTTAAATATGAAAATTTGCTGAATTGTTGACTGTGTGAAAAAATAATGCGGAAAACATCAATTGTGGTGATAAGTATTGCACTATGTATGATGTTCTTGTTTGTTCCATTAACAATGGCAGACGCAACAACAGAATCTTTCATAATCTACACCAACAAAGACACCTACTTAACCGGAGAAGCAGTGAACATCTACGTTAAAGCAGAAGCAATTGACCCAAACCAAACAATTACAATTCACGACGTTATCGTTTATGACCCAAACAATATATCTATTGCAGAGTGGTACGATCTTGAAATAGTGCTAGAGGACACAAATACAGTAAAGTATGTAGGAACTGTTATCGCAACATCTGAAGGAGAATACTCTGTTTCTGCAAAAGCAACAGGATGCCCATGGTTTCTATGGTCCTTTTGGCGTTTCTTCTGTCGCAGTCAATGGAAACCTAATGTCGTTCCTGAGTTTCCATTTGGAACAATTGCTGCTGTAGCAGCATTTCTTGGAGCCACAGGACTATATATTGTCAAAAAGAAAAAAGTGATTTGTGAACGATAACAATCTTTCACTTTTTGTTAAGTGTCTCACCATTTTTTTAGTTTATTTTGAACATTGAACTCTTAACAACCAGAGAATTCTGAAAATTGATTTTGTGACAACTAGATGCAATGACCACTTATTTGAAATGGTGAGGCTATTGACTAGCGTTTTTCGAGACGTAATCCGAAATTTGAAAAGAAATCCTCATGTTACGCTTTCGGCAGTTGTAATTTTGTTAACGGTTCTTATTGTTTATTGGAATGATCTTTCACTTTTAGTCAACGAAGCACTGTATAACGAAGCAGTAACATACGTTCTTATTGTTCCTGTTTTAGCTGCATATATTGCATACAGAAAAAGAGATTCTCTTAAAGCTAGTTTAGAGTTTGAGAATTTGCGTCAGGGTTCCAGTCCCCCTTTTTTGAGCGAAGTTGTTGGCTTGTGTTTTTGTCTCCTTTCATTTCTTATATACTGGTACGGCTCTTCAACATTTTACCCGCTTGAATATCATCTCGTTTCTCTTCCAATTTTTCTTACTGGAGTAGTGCTCATACTTTTCAACTTTAAAGCGTCTATTGTAATCGCTTTTCCCATTCTGTTTCTTTTGTTTTTCATACCCATCCCCTCCGAAGTAACATACACAATAGGTGCACTAATTGGTAACTTCAACACACAGGCATCTTATACGTTGCTTAAAACGTTAGGTCTGCCTGTGATTCTAGACTCTACGTATGGATCCCCAACAATTGCCGTTAACACTGCTTCAGAAACACCAATGCTATTTTCCGTAGATCTAGCTTGTTCAGGAATTTATTCATTAATTACATTTGTTATGTTTGCCACTTTTCTTGCATACATAATTGATGGCTCACTTGTCAAAAAGGCATGTTTCTTTCTTTTTGGGTTTGTATTATTACAAGCACTAAACATCATTAGAATATCTACCATTATTGCAATTGGCTACTGGTTTGGCGAAGCACTAGCTATGACTCTATTCCATGGGCTAGCAGGTTGGATTCTTGTTTTCTGTGGAATACTGGGACTCTTGTTAATTAGTGAAAAGTTCTTACACTTACAACTATTCAGACGACCAAACAAATTACAGACATGTTCAAGTTGCAGCACTAGCCTCCAAAAACAAGAATCCTTCTGCTATTATTGCGGAAACTTCCTTCAAAACGTCAATTTTCACACAAAACTTCCAAAGAAATTCTGGATAAAAGCTTCTGTTTTGATGACGAGTTTATTTTTGGTCGCTTTAAGTATACAATCACCTGTGTTCGCTTTTGCTCAAGGATTAACGTTCAATGACCCAAACATGGAAAATACTGCTGAAATTTTTCCAGAGTTTGACGGGCATCTCTTCAGATTCCTTTACCGTGATGTTGACTACGAAGAAGTATCTGGTCAGGATGCTTCACTAATGTATGCCTATGTGCCCTTGAACGCCTCCACACAAACGGTTTACGTCGATATCGGAGTTGCAGATTCGATAACAACCCTTCATAACTGGGAAGTTTGTTATGTTACTTGGCAAACTGCTCACGGACGCTCCCCTTCTGTATCAGTTATTGATTCAAGAGATATTCAGCTACTGGAAAATCCACCTATTATTGGTCGTTATTTTGTGTTTGAGAGTCCCGATAACTATACTCAACTTACTTTATACTGGTACGAAGAGGCGTTGTTCAACACTGGATTTACTGTTGAACAAAAATTTGTTAGAATAAGCCTGATAATTATGGCGCCCGACTCAACATCATACTCGGCACTGGAAGATGAGTTGTTAACTTTTGCTCAGGCAATTTCAACATACTGGGAACCTCTCAAAAGTCAATCTCTTTTTTCATTGAGTATTCCCATTTTGCAAGTACTACTCTTTATATCGATAACTTTCATAATTGTGACTGTAATTATTCACTACAAGCAAAAATGGAGAAAAAAAATGGACTCCCTAAAACTTTTTGAAAACCTCGGCTCTACACATGAGAAGCTGTTATATCACACATTGCAGAATCTAAATGAAGGAACTGGAGCAACAACTGAAGAGCTTGCTCACGCAATTGAACAAGCCACAAGTGAATCTCTCCAAACAGAAGAGCTAATGAATATGTTGACTCATCTTCAAGAAAACGGTCTTGTGGAAAAAGCCATAAAAAAGATAACTGATAAGCCTCAACTTGTTTGGAGGCCATAATCTTAAAATACATTGGATTAGATTTGGTGATGACTTTTATGACTGATCAACAAACTCAGAAATCTGGTATATCCAAAGGAATCAGAGCTCTGCAGCTTCTTTTCTTATTGGCGGCAGTTTGGTTCATTTATTGGGCGCATGTCCAACCAATGGTCGTGTGGAATAAAACCTTCATAGAGTCGTTGTCATCAGTTAATGTCATATTTTACTTAATTTCGTTATTTGCAATATTTTTTACTGAATTGTTGTCAAAAAAATTTACTCGCGATTCAGTGCATTCCCCGCCTGTTGCTACTTCAAACACGTTGTTAGTGAAACCAAACCAACCAGCAATGCACGGAACATCGAAGTCTAAACAAATGCCATCCCACAAAATAGGCGTTTTGCTTCTCATCTTCGGAGCGTTGCTGCTTCTATACTCCATTATACTAGCCTCAACAATTCTTACATTGATTGGTTTGAGTTTGACTTTCTGGGGTGTTTTATTCCTTTTTGTTAGACCAACAAGTTTCGTGAGAGCTGACATCTTGGATTCCACTGTTCTTTCTTTTTACAAAACGATTGATCGTGCGCTAGACGACCTACATTACACAGGCAACTCTGTACACATTCCACCATATCCAAAAGAGGCATATCTTCCAGAACATCTAAAAGGATTAAAAGAACTAGTGGTTTTCATTTCAGCTAATGATACAGTAAGCATGCCTGCCATAGAAGAATTGGTGAAAAGTCAATTTTTGGTTAAAAATCCTGAAGGCCTATGCATTACGCCTCCAGGCTCTGAACTCCTAAGCATCTTCGAGACTGAACTAAAGATGAGCTTTACAAAAATTGATCGCGAAAGTTTGTATGATAGCTTACAACGGTTAATTGTAGACACTTTAGAGTTAGCTGCTGACTTTGAAATTGAACCAGAAAACGATAGTATTCATGTAAAGATCACACACTCGGTCTACAGAAACTTATACTCCAAAGAGCGGATGCTAAAAAGCGTACATGTTATTGGCTGCCCGCTAACAAGTGCAATAGCATGCGCCCTAGCGACGACAATTGGAAAACCAGTAACTATAATCAAGAGCAACGTGACGCCCGACCTGAAAACCGTTGACATCTGGTATCAAACAATTGGAGGATAATCACGTTGCTTCCACTATCACTATCTGACATTAGTCTTTGGCTGGCAGTAATGGCGCTTATTTTACTAGCAACTTCAAAAGTAATAATTCCCTACTCAACTAGCTTTGGATACTTTGCGATAGACAAACAAAAAATGCAACTAGTGGCGCTACTTTTAGGCGCATCATTTGTAGCCACCGTTCTGATAGGCTTAATCATGCCATACAACTAAAAACCCAACAAAACTTCCCTCGCTGTTTTGTTTATTTCTTAAAAACCCATGTGCGCTTCATATATGTCGCAAAAACGTCTTTCGTGACAATTATGCTTTCAACAAGACGGTTTGTGAATTTCTAACATTTACATTTAACTCTTAAGAGAAAAAGGGATTGTTCCATATATGGAACTTCTGTGGATATTAACTGGTTCCAACAATGGTGATGTCGAAACTGAACGATGATATTCCTTCGATACTTGAATCTACTGACAATGTTAACGTAACTTGTACCATTTCATTTGGATTGATTGGATCGCCACTATAGTCCCAGTTCAGATTAAGGTAAGTCTCAGCAGATGTGGGGCTCCACCCATCAGTTTCCAAAGATAGTGTAGTTGCTGAACTACCTTCATTTTTTATGTAACATGTCGTTGTTTGGCTTCCTCCTGGTTGAAGGGTTCCCCATGACATGGAGTCTAATTGTGTCCCACACTCTGAATCTAAATAAACGCCAATTCCAGCACTAGTTTGTATCTGTATTGACCCCGTGCTGGAGAATGTTGTGCTTGTTTGTCCTGCAGGGAATGCTTGACTTACTAGAGATAAACCTAATGTGTATGTGACGAGCATGAGCATCATGCCTGTGATTAAGGCTTCTTTAGTTACCATAGATTACACCTTTGATATAATGTATATTGAGACTTAATAAACATTTTTATTCAATTGTTCTGCACATATACAGTTATTTCAAAAAATTGTAAAAATAAAAATTAATGATTAAAAAAATTGTTATTGATGCTTAATTTTGATTTAAATCTCCAATGTAATCGTATTAGTGCTTAACCTTAGCTACAATTCATATTTGCAGTCTTTTTCGCTGTAGCATTCCATGATTTTATAGCAGCCTAAACATCGTTCTGGTATGGTGGTGTTGTCGCCAAGTTTTTTGATGTTTCCGAATCCTCGTGGGCATTGTGTTTGTTTGTTTTGAATATTTGATTCTTGTTTTTTTAGTATGTTTAGTTTTTTTGTTATTGTTTGTTGTGTTAATTGTGTTTTTTTGGGTGTCTTTGTTTCGAATTTTGTTATGTATAGTATTAGTAGGACTATGACGGCTATGACTAGGATGAGGTCTATGGCTGTTAGTTCGAAGGGTATCATGTTGCATCTGTTTTGTCATTTGGATGTTCTGTGTATATAGAGTTGATGAATTTGGTCTGTTTATTTTTGTTATAGAGTGTGAAATAGTATTGTTAATATTTGTCGTTTTGTTTTTTGTTGTTCATTAGGGTGTTTGAGGAATTTTAGTTCATGTATGCTGTTGGACACTTTGCTTTGGGGTACTTATCTGGGAAGGTTGCGTCTAGGTTCTTGGGTGTTGAGCTTAATCTTTCTTTGATTTTTTTTGCGTCTGTTTTTCCTGACATTGATATAGTTATTCCTTTTTTGGAGCATCGGGGTCCTCTTCATTCGGTGTTGGTTCTTTGTTTGCTTTTTGTTCCGTTGTTTTTGTTGTATAGGCGGCGGGCTGTGCCGTATTTTGTGGCTGTGGTTCAGCATAGTCTTATTGGAGACTATTTGACGGGTGGTGCGCAGTTGTTGTGGCCTGTTTCTACTGGTGTGTATGGGGTTGCTGTTAGTGTTGATAGTCTGTCCAATGTTGTTCTTGAGTGGGTTCTTTTTGTTGTAGCTGTTGTTGTTTTGTTTAGGACAAAGGATGTGAAGTTATTGTTTTCTCGGTGTTTGTCAAATAGGCTTTTGTTTGTTCCGTTGATGACTGTTCTTTTGCCTGCCCTCTTGACTTTTCCGTTGCATCTTCCTTTGGCGTTACTTTTTCCACATCTTTTCTTTTTGGGTCTTTTTGCTTTGTCTATTCTTGTGCGTTTGAATAATCATGACAAGACCTGAAGAATTCGCTTTTATTGTTTAGCAGCAAGTTGCTGCTGTGTCTTGTTTTTGGTGTCTTCGGTTATTCTGTCGTATGTGAGGCGACAACCGTTGATGCTCTAGTGTAAACTATATTTATTTTGGGCGGGTGCTGTGTTGTTTTATTTTAGTTTTTGTTAAAACCTTATTAATCGTATACTGCAAAATTATCGCGCAAATGTTTACTGCTTCAGGATGATGGTTAACATGAAAGTGAAAGTTGGTGTTGTCGGACTTGGGTTTATGGGGTCTGCACATGCTAGGGTTTACAAGAAGCTGAAAGACTGTGACCTAGTTGCTATTTGTGATAGTGACCCAACAAAACAGCAGTTAGCTGAGGCTTATGGTTGCAGGTTTTGTGTTGATTTTGAGGCATTTCTTGAGGCTGATTTGGATGCAGTGAGTGTTTGTACTCCAACCGCTATGCACAAAGATTTTGTTATGTCTGCTTTGGAGCGTGGTAAGCATGTTTTGGTTGAGAAGCCCTTTGCTGATTCTTTAAAGTCAGGTGAGGCGATGGCTAAAAAAGCTGTTTCAGTGGATAAGCTGCTTGCTGTAGGCTACATTGAGCGGTTTAATTCTGCTGTTAGGCGGTTGAAGGGTGTTGTGGATTTTTCTCAGATTTATTCGACAGTTTCTATGCGGTTTGGGCCGTTTCCGCCACGGACTAAGTATAGTGGTGTGTTTTTGGATTTGGCTTCTCATGAAATTGATATACTGAATTATCTTACAGGCGTTCAGCCAAATGTTTTGTATGCTCATTTTTCCAGCAATTCAGATAATGGTTTTGAAGATTACGCGTACATCTCTTTGAAGTATGGTCATATTCACAGTCATATCGAAGCGAGTTGGCTTCCGAATTACAAGTTGCGCCTCATTAATCTGTATGGTAATGAACGATTTTATTCTCTGGATTATGCGCAGCAGAAATTGAGGGCGCATCGGGCTCCGCCTAAGGCAAATATTGAGAATGGTAGTTGGGATGATATTTTGTGGCTTTCTAGGCATGTTGAGGAGGAGTTTGCTGTTTCGGTGAGTGAGCCTCTGGTGATGGAGCTGCAGTGTTTTCTTGATTCTGTTAAAAAGAACGAGGTTTTAGACCCGCTTTGTACTCCGAAAGAGGCGCTTAAAGTCCTGAAAGTTACTGATTGTGCTTTTAGTACGGCTAAAGTACAGAACAACTGTGACAGCGCGTAATATACTCATTTTTATTGGTTTGAGTACCATTTAACGAGTTCGTTTAGTCCTTTTTTGATTTGAATTGTAGGCTTATATTCAAGATTTTTTTTTGCTTCAGTGATGTCTCCATAGCTGTGGGTTATGTCGCCTTGTCGTGGTTTGGTATGAATTGGTTTAATTGTTGTTTTGTCCATTGTCTGCTGGATTGTTTGTGCGATTTTGTTTATTGTTTTTGGTTTGCCTGTGCTGATGTTGAACGTTTTTCCTGCTGCGCCCTGTTTTGATAATGCTTTCATGTTTGCTTCTACTACGTCTTTGACGTTGACAAAGTCTCTTGTCTGTTTTCCGTCTCCAAAAATTGTTATGGGTTTATTTTCCAAGAGGCTGTTTATGAAGATGGATATTACTCCGCTGTATGGTCCATATTTTTGTCTGGGCCCATAAACATTGAAGTAGCGCAAACTGACTGTTTTAAGGTCGTACACATTGTGAAATGCTTTTGCGTAATTTTCTGCAGCTACTTTGTCGGCTGCGTATGGTGAAAGGGGTCTGGGTGCTAGTTTTTCGTGGTTTGGTAGTGTTTGTGTGTCTCCATATATTGCGCAAGAGGATGCGAGAACAAATCGTTTTACGTGTGCGTCTACAGATGCTTTGAGCAGGTTGACTGTTCCTGTGGTGTTTATTGCGTTTGAGAGCAGAGGCTCTTCTACTGAACGGGTGACGCTTACTAGTGCTGCTTGGTGAATTACTGCATCAACGCCTTTGACTGCCTTTTTTACTTGTTCGATGTTTCTTATGTCGCCTTCAATAAATTTGAAAGCTTTTTTGTTTGTATGTTGGGCTATGTTGTTTTTGTCTCCAGTGGAAAGGTTGTCGAGAACTCGCACTCTTATTTCTTCGTCAAGTAGCCTGTCCACGATGTGGCTGCCTATGAATCCTGCGCCTCCCGTTACTAAAATTTCTGAGAAATCAAACGACATTGGGTGTTTCGCCCTTTGTTAGCACTAGCTGTTTTTTGTGCTTTAAAGTTAATGGTGATGAGCTAGTTTTTGTTGGGTTATTGTTTCCATCCATTTTTGAATGGAGAAATTTCTCTTAGTCGTTGAACTGCTTTGGGCACTGTTTGCAGAACATAGTCGACGCCTTCTTCTGTTGTATATTTTCCTATTGATAGCCGTAGTGACCCGTGGGCTTCTTGTGGTTTTAGTCCAATTGCTAGTAAGACATGGCTTGCTGCTAAGTCGTTTGAAGAGCATGCGGAACCTGTGGATACTGCTATGCCTTCCATGTCTAGGTGCATGAGTAGGGATTCTCCTTCGATGTATGCGAACCAAAAGTTTGTGTTGTTTGGGAGTCTCTTGGTTGGGTGTCCGTTAAGGTGGGAGTCGTCTATTGTTAGGATTTTGTTTATGATTTTGTCTCTGAGTTTTGTTTGTTTTTGTGCGTCGAATGCCATTTCTTGTTGTTGGATTTGTGCTGCTTGGGCGAAGCCGACGATTCCTGCTACATTTACTGTTGAAGCTCGTTTATGGAATTCATGTCCTCCTCCGTGAAGTAGGGGTTCAATTTTTGTTCCTTTTTTTATGTAGAGTGCGCCGACTCCTTTTGGTCCATACATCTTGTGCGAGCTAACAGATAACAAGTCAATGTTCGTCTGTTTTACATCTATGGGGATTTTTCCAAAACTTTGCACTGCGTCTGAGTGGAAGTAGATATTTTTTTCTTTGCAAATTTTTCCGATTTGTTGGATATCTTGGATTGTTCCAATTTCGTTGTTTGCATGCATGATGGAGACTAAAATTGTGTCTTTTCTTATCTTTTCTTCTAGTTTGCTTGGGTCAACCAGTCCATATTTGTCTACGGGGAGGCATGTGATTTCATATCCTTGTTGTTCTAGCCATCTAGCTGGTTCTAGTACGCAGTTGTGTTCGATGGCTGAGGTTATGATGTGTTTCCCTTTGTTTTTGTTGGCGTAGGCGACTCCTTTTATAACCATGTTGCTTGCTTCTGTTGCGCTTGCGGTGAATATGAGTTCGTCTGGTTGGGCGTTCATGAGTGCTGCGACTGTTTGTCTGGATTGATCTAGTGCTTTTTTTGCTGTTCTACCTTGTTTGTGTAGGGACATGGTGTTTCCGTATTCTTCGCTAAAGTATGGCTCCATTGCTTTTAGTACTCGTGGGTCAACTGGTGTTGTTGCGGCGTAGTCCATGTAAATGCTCATTTGTTTCACTCAGTGACATAACACCGTTATATGCTATTTAAGTTTAATCTTGTAGCATCCGTATACTTACCTGACTTTTTGGCGTGTATCTGGCTGAAATTCTGTCAGAAAAAGATGCCTGACATTCAGCAGACACCTAGTGTAAACTGGGGTTGTTATGAGCACTGTTAAATTCTGTTTTATCCATTGTATTTTTTTGGTTGACTGTTTTGCGGTTCCTATCTGATGGCATGCTTGGCAAGTTGGCTCGTTGGCTTCGTATGCTGGGGCAAGATGTTGAATATTACAGGGCTGCTGACGACAAGAAGCTCCTTGAGTTGGCGGAGTCTGAGCAGCGAGTTTTGCTTACTCGTGATTCTGAGTTGTATCAGCGGGCTGTTTCTAGAGGGCTAGAGCCGTTTTTTGTTGAATCAGTGGATATTATTGAGAATCTTGCTAGTTTGGCTGAGCGGTTTGGTTTTGAGTTGATGGTTGACTTGAGTGTTTCTCGATGTTCAAAATGTAATGGATTGCTTGAGGTTGTGTCAAAGGACTCAGTGAATGATAAGATACTCAAGGCAACGTCAATTAATTATGATAGTTTTTGGGGTTGCACGGAGTGTGGTCAGGTGTATTGGCAGGGTGCGCACTGGAAGCGGATATTGACTACTTTGGAATCGGCAAACAGTGTGCTTAATGGTGGCAAATCTTTTACGTAATGCTTATTTGATTCTTGTATGCTCTGTCAAGTGAGAAATGGTTTGGAGGTGGAACTGTTTGTTGTTTGAAGAAGAGGACTGGGAAGAAGACACCGACGACGAAGAAGATGAAGACGAAGAATGGTAAACTAAACCAACAACGATTATTTTTTTAAACAATTTTTTATTAACCCTTATTGGAGTGTACTGCTGGGTGTGAATTTTTGGCAGCAAACGTGTGCTGTGCTGATTTTTTCAGAAAAAAAGTTAGTTTTCAACAATGTACCTCTATTAGTCTCCTAATATGCCGCACAAACATGTGAATAATTATCGTAAAACGTGGTCCCTTGATGTTTGGAATTTCCTGAAAAAGCACTGTTTCCAACTAGTATCTGGCTAGTAATCTTGAGCTGCATTTTGGGCATTTAGCAAGAAATGAAACATACTCATTGAATTTGGTTCGTTTCCATGTGTGCCCGCATTTTAAGCATTTCACAGTTTTTTCATCTCTTGTATCTTGTTGTTACGTTATGGTTTAACTGTGTTGACTTCAAAGATTTAGCCTGTGCTGTTCCAGTAAACAATTTCTTGATAAATATCAGTAAGCGGATAGTCTGGGTTATCATAGACAATGTCCAACGCTAAACCGTACTGGTCAAGCATGTCTTGGGACAAGTTCCAGATTTGCTCTGACAGCTCATCTGGACCCCAGTACCCCCATATTCGATCATCCACTGAACGCATGCCCCACCCATAATTTTCAGGAAGAACTAGAGCAGCTTGCGCTTGCGTTTTTCCGTAATCTTCCGGAGTTTGCTCCATGTAACTCCAAAACTCTTGCATCACTTCAAAGTGTTCATCCGTTAAGATGCCATAAGGGTTTCCGGGAGGGTCTGTGGGGTAATTAAAAATAATTATGTAGTCTGCTCCTGTCTCATACGAAATATGCATGTCTTCAAGCATTTCAGGTCCAGTCTTGTAGTCTCCTGTTTGATTGTTTTCTCTGTCTAGGTCATTCCAAACAATAATTGACCCCCATTCCTTTTCTTGCACCGTAGCTGCGCCCCTACACATTCCAATATGCTGCCGTGGATCATGATTCCATCCTAACTCAACAAAGATTGTATCATAACCCGAAAGGTAATCAAACCAGTACAGAGCATAATCAGACGTGAACGCAGTAATCGAATGCTCATTTAACACAGAAAGCTCTACATGCTCTTGCAGATAATGTATATACCTAATTTTCACTGTTTCATAATCTCTGTTCACCGTTTGGTTACCACTCTCTTCGATATACTCGGAGATTGTCTGATAAAACTCTGGGTCAACCTCTTGTATGTGATGAAAAATCATTGTCCAGTTATAATCAACCTGAATACCACCAGGTTCATCAAAGAAATACACGCCCAAAAAGCTACTACCCCAGCGATCCTTAGCATAATCTAACCACGGAATCTGCCACGGCTGACTAGGATCAAACCACCCAAAAAACACAATAAAATCTAAGCCCGCATCAACAGCATAATCACAAATTATGTTTGTTGCAGTTTCATTTTTACTCACAGGCCCCGACTGCAACACAAAAACATTCGTGTAATCCTTAATTTTATCAATCAACAACTTAGCTTCTGCATCTGTGTCACCACAAAAAGAAACCCCAAAATACGGCTCAACAGGATACGTCTCTACAAGCTCTACATTTCTAGTAAAATAGAATACAGTA
>JAOZIF010000141.1 GCA_026014495.1 Candidatus Bathyarchaeum sp. | reverse complement strand
TTTCAGTACAATCACAGGATTAATTGGAACAATTTCTGGAGTTCTGATAGGTAGTCATGCCTAAAGGAAAACCTTGGCCCAAAGCAGATGTTAAAAAACTAACAAATCTTGTTGAAGCTAAGCAGTTCTTGGATGTTATTGATAAAGAGTTTCCACAGTATTCAGAAGGCGCCATAAAGAAAAAATGCAAAAGAATCGGGTTAGAAGTAGTCGTCCGCGTTTCTGGGATTTCTAAGACGACTACTTCTGAGCTTGAGATTCCCAAGGAACTGCCTAGCGTAGAGGAAACATTGAAGATACTGGCAGGTGCGCTAAAAATGGCTTCTAAACCGGGACTTGACAAGATTGAAGTTCACCGGCTTCAGGTTGTTGCTACTCTTGCTAAAACATACAAAGAATTGCTTGCTGACTACGTGAATTATAGAGAAATTGAAAAGAAGCTTTTGGAGTTGGATGCTAAATATGCCAAGCTCATCGAGCAAACAGGCTAGGGCTCTGAGACCATACAGAGTTATTCCAACATGGGATAGATTGCAGCAAAATAGTAATGTCATTGATGAAAGGGAACAACAAAAGGCAAAAGAAATTGCTACAGATTACATCGAATTCGACAGGAAGTACTTAGGATTTGAACCGTATGATTATCAACAAGAATTTATTCATTTGTACGCAACTTTTCAGTTCCTAGCAGGTCGTTGGTGCAGACAATCAGGAAAAAGTACGATTGCTTCGGGATTGTTTTTGGACGATGCCGTTACCAATGACGACTTTTACATGGCTGTTATTGGTCCAAGCTGGCGTCAAACCAAATTGAACATTCGACGGATATCAATGTTTGAACGTAGATTGCCTAAGAGCATGTATTTGAAGCCTCAAAAAACAAAACTTGAGTTTCCGAATGGTACCATAATTGAAGCGTTTCCGAACAACCCTGATACTATTCGTGGTCATACGTTTGATCGTGTTTGGTGGGATGAAGTCAACTTTACTGCAAATGATGTTGATTTGATGGATGCGATTTTGTTTGCTCTGGGTACAACAAATGGTAAACTGCTTGCAACAAGTACGCCATTTAACAGTGATAGCTTGTTTTGGAAGATGTGCAATCACAAGGATTATTCCGATTTTGCACGACATCATGTTTCATATGAAAGGGTTATAGCTCCGAATGGCCCTTGGAGCCAATCTTTTCTTGAAAAAATTAAGCGCCAGTTTGGGGAAGATCAAATGCGTTGGCGCCGGGAGATGGAGGCAGAATGGGCTGAAGACGAAGATACTTGGCTGAGTCAATCTTTGATTACTAAATGCATTGGCACAACCAAATCCTGTGGCAAGGATCTAGAGTTGTATCGGATGGACATTGACAGTTCTTATGAGGGCAACTTCTATGCAGGACTAGATTTTGCGAAACACCAGGACTATTCAGCCTTTGCATTAATCGAGGAGATAAACAAGAAGTATTTCTTGAGGTATCTGAAGATTTGGCCTCACGAGCTACCATATGCTAGTGTTATCGGCTGGGTCAAAGTTATTCAGGACAGAGTTGGCGAGTTTCGTTGCTTACGTGCTGACAAGACTGGAGTAGGCGAT
>JAOZIF010000090.1 GCA_026014495.1 Candidatus Bathyarchaeum sp. | reverse complement strand
GAGGTGGGAATTGAAAGCCCGAATTTGAAGGATTTAAAAGATACAAAAAAAGGCATAACTCTTGAGATTCAAAGAAAAGCCGCAAAAATACTGCGGGAAAATGGTGCCAATCTTTCAGCAACTTTTGTTATTGGTTTACCTAGGCAAACTGAAGAAGAGATAAAGCAGTTTCCTGCTTATGCCAAAGAACTGGGGCTAGTAAATGCAGCCTTTGGAATCGCAACTCCCTTTCCTGGAACCGAGTTTTACAAAGATATGGATAAACGAGGGCTAATTATTGAGCGTGATTGGACAAAATATGATGAAATGCATTCGTGTCTTCAGATAGAGGGTATAAGCAGAAAACGGTTGGAAGAACTAGAGACTTATTGCATGCTTAGATATTGGACATTGAATACGCTTTTGGATCGAGCCAAAGTTTTGAAAAAAAGATCAGGAAAGAAAGTTTCATTGAGAGAATTTGTTGATGACAGCGCAGAAAAAATAAGTTTTGGTAAGAATGCAGGGTATAATCTAAGGGAAGGGACTTTTGAAACTCATCTTAAGGCGATCTTAGAGGCGATTAAAGATGCTGAAAACGATGACCAAACAAGAAAAATAAACATGCATGAAGTCATAGAAATGTCAAAGTTTCTTGCAGTTTTAGGGTCACAAAAAATACAGTGTACTTTAAGATGCAATGATTATCCTCCTGTTAGCTACATAATAAAAACTAGGCGTAGTAGCGCAGGCATCGTTGAGTATATAAAAACTATTTCTGGAAAACAAGATGACGCAACAATTGATTTCACAATAGAACTAGATGAAGCAATAGAGTCAATCAACAATGGCAGTAATCGATTGGTTAGTGGTTTGGGTTTGTTCGTCTTTTTTGTTAAAACTGCACGAAATCCAAAGGGTGCGTGGAACTTGTTTAAGTTGTGTGTGGCAACAAGCGTAGAGTTTGGTGTTACGTTTATTGATGAAAAAATGAGTGGGGTGTTGACAAATATTTTCTCAATTGCAAAATAGAATTGGTGCAGACTATACTGGCGTTGTTTTGAAGGTAAAACGTAAGATAAGCAGCGCAAAAGGGCTCAAAGAAACATATGGAATAATCCAAAAACTTGCATCAATAAACGGACCAGAAGTCCATGATTCTGTGTTAGACCGTGTTATGTACAATACAGAAGTGTTGCCTCCATTGGGAAAAGAATACTGGTGGCTCCTTTTCTTTGGTCAAGATGGAGACAAACCAATTCAGATGATGTTGCTATTGTTTAGGAAACATGGGCAAAACATGTTTTTTAATGACAAAAAAATGGTACTTAAAAAACTGACAGAAAACAGTTTTCAGGCTGTTGCAACGGGTTGGATATACGACGGAAAGGAACTACATGAGTTAGGAGACACAAATTCAAGTACAACGATTTACCCCGAAAGAAAAAGGATCGAGTCTAACATTCAAGGGAATGAACTGGTTCTTCGAGGCGGTTTTCCAAGGTATAACTTGAAGTTAGGAGACATAATTGATTTAGACATAACAAAAGGCAAGTATGTTGAAGACAAATACGCCCATGGAGTGTTTATTCCTCCCGTTGGAATGGGGTGG
>JAOZIF010000030.1 GCA_026014495.1 Candidatus Bathyarchaeum sp. | reverse complement strand
AAAGATATGGTTAAGCTTCTTCGTTTGTGTGTAGACCATGGCCAAGATAAGGTCCTCAGGGCTATAAGTGCCGCTGGAAGTCATAAAACTCCAAGCATTGGCCTCGTAAGCACCCATTTGACCTTTTCTCCAGTGATGACAGCTGTTTCAGTGAACAGTGAAATCAAAGTAGAACCGGTAGGGCTACGAAAATATGATGCATTGATTGCGGGGGCTATGGCGGTATGAATCTAAACAATCCAGTTAAGGAAACAATCAAGATTTACGCGAAGCACCTGAAAACGCCAACTTTCAGCCACTACGATGAAATTGTCCGACAATTAGCTCCGGAGGAGGGTTACGAGCATTTCCTATGTAAGCTGTTGAAACAGGAAATTGATGGCCGCCAAGACAATCTTCAGAAAAGAAAAATCAAAGCCGCTAAATTTCCGTTCAGTAAAACCTTTGATGAGTTCGACTTAAATAAGCTTGAACACGTTTCAGAAGGATACGTCCGCGAACTGTCAACTTGCGACTTCGTAAAAAATCGCCAGAACATTGTGATGATTGGAAACAGTGGATCAGGTAAAACCCACTTGTCAATAGCGTTAGGGCTTAGGGCTTGTCACGCTGGAATGAACGTAAGATTCTATACTGCAGCCAATCTTGTCAACGACCTCTCGGAGGCATTGGAATTTAAGCGACTTTCAAAGTTGGAGAAGAGTCTGGCTAAGGTTGAACTGCTCATTCTTGACGAATTATCCTACCTTACATTTAACCGCCACCAATCAGAACTTCTATTCCAGGTCATTTCTGAGCGGTCAGAGCGTTCAAGCGTCATCGTTACGACCAATCTGGAATTCTCAAACTGGACACAGATTTTTGAAAATGAGATTATGGTTGCCGCTATGATAGACCGACTGACGTTTAAGTCCCATATATTGAATATGAACGTTAAAGACTCGTATAGATTACAACAAACTATTTTTGGAGGCCGTAAAGATGGAATTGCATGAAATGTATGATTGCGAGTCAATCGCTCTGATCGAAAAACAACAAGTAGCTGAGTTAATTGCAGCCGTTCTGAGTTATAGCGAGGACCTTGCAAAACAAATCGTAGAACTACGCAAGGAGATTAATAACCTTTCAGGTAAAGGGGTTTATGCACCTTATTATGATCTCCATTCAGATATTTACAGAAGCTTCGAACATTACCCTGTTTACCAAGAGCACATGGAAATCGTCGAAGCAATCTTAGAATACGACAGAACATAAAATGTGTTGGTCAGGCACCTGCTCGTTGCTATATTGGGCAGGTGCTGTTATAGGGCCTTAGTGGCCTACTTTTTTCCCATCACAAAGACCAGAATGGTACACATTTTTACCATCACAAGTGGTCTACTTTTTTTCCAGCGCGTGGTCTACTTTTTTATTGACGTTCGCATGAAGATTTCTTCAAGCAAAATAAAATTGAATCTGTTTTTGTGAAAAAGGGCAACACAAGTGGAAAATTTACTGCGAGTTCAAAATCTTTTAAAATTGAAGCAATCATACAGTTAATGGATTACGATGTAAAGTTAATTGCTTCTCAAACTATAACTGCATTTTTGAAAAAAAATGAA
>JAOZIF010000006.1 GCA_026014495.1 Candidatus Bathyarchaeum sp. | reverse complement strand
AAAGTGGTGCTACCATCCAAAGTAACTTGAGATGTTCTGTGGGATAAAAAAAGAATAAGAAGGCTCCCAGAATCCATGCCGCAACTGCAAGAAGAGGGAGAAAATATATGTTAAGAAGCAAAACCCCGTCAACTTTTTGGCGTATACAAAGATTCCTACTTGTAATTACATCTTTCATGTACCGAAATGCACATTGCATGTGCCCCGTCGCCCACCTTACCCTTTGTTGCCAATATGAACGCCATGTTGAAACTGCTTCTTCATAACTGTCAGCATAGTTGAGGTACTTAACTGTAAAACCCGCCAAATAAATTCTGAAAGTTAGGTCCGTGTCTTCAGCGAGTACATTTGGTTCCCAGCCCCCTAGTTCTTCGATTAATTTTTTTCGGAAGCCTCCAACTGTTCCTCCGTATTGTGGAATAAGGTTTAGTTCGTTACGGGCAAACTGGTCAACCCTATAACCGCCGGTCCGTTCTAAGGTTACAAGTCGGGTGACGATGGTGTCAGGCTCGTTAAGAACAGTAACTCTTCCTTGGACTGCGCCGACTTTTGGGTCTTTGAAGCATTCTGTAAGTTTTTCGATTATGTTTCTTTGCGGATAATAATCTGCATCAAAACAATAAATGATTTCTCCAGTGACATACTTGAGGGCACAGTTCAAAACTTCTGGCTTTCCTTTGCCACCTTCCTCTTGGCTTCTATGAATAAAATGAATAAAATCATGATATTTTGCAAACCGTTTTGCGCTCTTTGCTGTTCGGTCTTTGGAGCCGTCATCGATCACGAATACTTCAAATTTATCTTTAGGATAAGTTAGTTCCGTCATCCTTTGAAGAATCCGCTCTATGACCCGTTCTTCATCATGGGCAGGAATCAAAACCGAAACCCTAGGCGCATAGATCATATTTCTGTATTCTTGATTTGCCTGATTGTTTCTTGGATACAAAGCAACGATTGTAAACAAATAATGACGTGCAATGTAAATGCTGATTATTCCAACTAAGACACTGAACACAATGTTCAAAACTTCAATCAAAGTTGTTCCCAGACCTGTTTTTTTCTTTGTTTGTTTTTAGCTATAACTGACAAACTAATCGACCACAACGAGACTATCCACATAAAATTAGCAAGGGGGGAAAAAACCAAAAACACAATTTTGAGGTTAGATGCTGTAAAATATACAAACACAGTCTCAAAAGCGATAATAAGAAAATGCCACACAACACCTACGACATTTCCGGCAAGGAGTAACACAATTTTGCGGCTCATGGCTCCTTGTAAGGGGAAGAGCAAAAAAACGAAAAGAAAATTGAAAAAACATATGGAAACAAAAGCAGTCATGTCAAGTACGCTGATTAATTCAAAACATGTAAGCAATGCTGCCAAGGATACTATTAACCCAACAAAAACATGACCTGCGTTGGGTCCATGCCTTTGATTATCAATTCTAACATAATTATCTGACAAGATTTCTCTCCTGTTCAAATTTGAAGAATAAATAAAATATATATTTTGTTGAACAAAAAAACAGTATCAAACGATAAAAAATTATAAGTTAAAAACAATTAATTTTACAGCTTATATCCAATTTTCCTAAGAAACTCTTTT
>JAOZIF010000066.1 GCA_026014495.1 Candidatus Bathyarchaeum sp. | reverse complement strand
GTAATTTGTGGGTTGAAACCCATATTCCGCACATCTTATATAAAGGTTTCCAGAACAAAACATAGGAGAACACAAACATGCGAATGACCGAAATAGTCAGAGTAGACTCCAGAGGAAGAATCACAATGCCATCACCCATCCGAGAAGCCGTAAAACTCTCAGAAGGAATGTACGTCATGCTAATAGCAGACATAGACAAAAAAGAACTCCGAATCGCACCCTTCGCCGACCCAGAAGCAAAACTAGTCGAACTAAGCATCACATTCACGGACGTCCCAGGTGCCCTCGCAAAAGCCGCAAACATACTAGCAACACAGGGAGTTGACCTACTATCCAGCGAATCCAGAACATTACGTAGAGGAAAATCGGCTGAATGGATTGTCATTGCAGATATTTCAAGATGCAAATGCAAACTAGAAGAGTTGGAACAAAAAATAGTCGCCGAAGGCACCGCTGAGGAAGTGAAGTTCCGAAGTTACACCTAAAAGGGAATTTTGTTATAAGCATCCAAAAGAACTAATCCATACAGTGAGCGGACTGAACATGCAAAATCGGGCTTATGCACTGTTTGGCATTATTGGACCATTACTGGTTTACATGTCCATAATTGTGTCTCTTGCTCTTTCACCAGAGTTCAACTGGGAAACCAACGCCTTAAGCGACCTTGGACACGCAATCAACAGCGAAGTTGCGTCAACATTTAATTTTGGATTGTTACTTGCAGGTTTTTGCTTAATGTTGTACTCATTAACGGCTTTCAAAAAACACGCCAAATACAGCAGCATCTGTTTGTTGGCCTCAACCTTTTTTGTCCAGCTACTAGCAGTGTTCAACGAGTCGTACGGTTCTCTTCATTACGCAGTAGCAGTTCCCCACTTTTTAATGCTAAGCGCTACATCCATTGTCTACAGCTATGAAAAAAGGTCGGCTTTTGCACTCGCCACATTTCTTATCGTAATGTTCACGTGGCTAGTTTACGCACTAAACATATTCAACATTGGCATCGCAGTTCCAGAAACAATATCAAAACTTGTCCTCGCATGGATAATGTACTCTGCACTTAGAATCTACTTTGGCAAAGAATCTAGTATACTGTAATGCTTCTTGTTCCGGGCAGTTTTCTTATTTTGCCGATCAAATCTGAGGGAATTTCGCCTTCAAGAATCAGAGTCAATTTTGCATGTTCACTTATGCTTGGGTCTTCTGCCAGAGCCTGTCTTATGCTAAGTCCATTTTCTGACACAATCTTTGTGACATCAGCTATGATTCCAGTCTGGCTAGCATTTTCAGGAACAAAAACAATCACGCTCAGGTTAAATTCCCTAGCGACTTCCTGCAGTGAACATACCTGCGTGAGGTTCATGTAAATTCTCTTCAACTCGCTCTTTGAGAGTATCGTTTGCACTGTGCTGTCTACGGCTCGACGTTCAACACCAACTTCCTTTCCGATTTGGGTGTGGGGTATCTCTATTCCGCCGCTGACAACTTTTCCGTCTTCGCGGACTTGGAATCCTCGCTCAAACAAGAGCTGTGCAACACGCTGTTGGGCAGGCAGATCCTTAAAAAATCCTTTGATTTGACTCCACATGTAAATATCTCCTCAAGGTAAACTGTTGGTCGGCAAAGCTTATATAAATGCTTCAGGGTAAAAAAAGTTAATTCTCAAATCCAACAAAGAAAGTGATCATTCATGGCATCTAAAAAAATATTATTAGACGAAAACGAAATCCCAAAACAGTGGTACAACATTCTACCTGACCTCCCCAAACCATTACCTCCCATGATTCATCCACAAACAAAGGAACCAGTGCAGCTTCCACCTCCACTGTTTCCACTAGAGTGCCTCAAACAGGAATACAGCATGGAACGGTGGATAGACATACCCGAGCCAGTACGCGAAGCACTCCGAATCTGGAGACCAAGCCCACTGTTCAGGGCAACTGGTCTAGAAAAAGCACTAAAGACCCCAGCAAAAATATACTACAAATATGAGGGAGTAAGCCCTGCAGGAAGCCACAAAACAAACACTGCCGTCGCCCAAGCTTATTACGCCGCAAAAGAGGGACTGGAACGAGTTACAACCGAAACTGGAGCAGGACAGTGGGGTTCCGCATTGTCATTCAGCGCTCAGTTGTTTGGAATTGACGCTACAGTTTACATGGTAAGCGCAAGCTATCACCAAAAACCCTACCGAAAGATCATGATGGAAACTTGGGGCGCAGAGGTATTTCCAAGCCCAACAAACAGAACTAAAAGTGGCAGAGCAGTTTTAGAGGGAGACCCAGACAGCACCGGAAGTCTTGGAATTGCAATCAGTGAAGCTGTTGAAGAAGCGCTCACTGTTGATAATGTGAAGTATACGATAGGTAGTGTTGTTAACCATGTTTTGCTTCATCAAACGGTTATTGGTCTTGAAACTCAAAAGCAATTGGCGATGGTGGACGATTATCCCGATCAGGTCATCGGCTGTATTGGCGGTGGAAGCAGTTTCTCAGGACTTTACTGGCCATACTACCACGACAAAGTTAAAGGCAAAGCCGAAAAGGAGGCAGAGTTCATAGCTGTTGAGTCGTCTGCATGTCCTAAAGTTACAAAAGGATATTACACATACGACCATGGAGATACGGCAAAAATCATTCCACTGGTCAAAATGCACACTGTAGGTCACACTTTCATACCTGCACCAATCCACGCTGGAGGCTTACGGTATCACGGAATGGCTCCAACTGTCAGTTTGCTAAAAGATGAAGGCGTTATCAGGTCTAGAGCATACAACCAGCTTGAAGCATTTGACGCAGCAAAACTGTTCACGCAAACTGAGGGAATAATTCCAGCTCCTGAACCATCTCATGCGATAAAGGCTGCGATTGACGAGGCAGTAAAATGTAAGGAAACAGGCGAGGAAAAAACGATTCTGTTTCTGTTGTGTGGTCATGGACACTTTGACATGAAAGCCTACGACGACTACAACCACGGCAATATGCTTCCATATGAGTATCCACAAGCAAAAGTCAACGAAGCAATGAAGAAACTAAAAGCACTATACCCATGGCTCAATGACGAACTAAGCAACATAGCATAAACAACCCCTCATCTTCTCTTTTTCTTCTTTTTTTTGTTTTTAATCGCTCAAAGTATAGATTACAACGGTTTCTTTTGGAGTTACAAGTTGTCTAGCCGGCAGCAAAGAATGTGTTCATTACCTTAAAGTAAAAGGAAACATCAGTAATTACAGGGGGGCGTAGTTGGTTAGAGTTTCTAAGGTTACCAAAAGGGATGGCAGGGTAGTAGTTTTTGATGAAGCAAAGATAGCGGGTGCCATCTTTAAGGCGTTAACTTCCGTCGGGAAGGGAGATGAGAGCCTAGCAAAAAAGATTTCAGATGAGGCTGTAGGGCTTCTTAACGAGCATTTTGAAGGCAAGGTTCCCAGCGTTGAGGACATTCAGGACATTGTGGAGCAGGTGCTAATCAGAGATGGTTATGGCGAAGTAGCTAAAGCATACATTTTGTATCGTCAAAAGCGCACAGAAATCCGAGAGCATAAGCGGTTTTTTGGTGTTGTTGACGATTTAAAGCTAGGAGTCAATGCAATACAGGTGCTAAAAAACAGGTATCTCATGAAGGATGGAAAAGGCAAAGTCATCGAAACTCCACGGGAGATGCTACGCAGAGTATCCAAGGCAGTGGCTAGGGCGGACGTTATCTATGACAAGAACGCTGATGTGGAACAAACTGAAGAAATGTTTTATCAAGTTATGTCAGAGCGACTGTTTTTACCTAATTCTCCAACACTCATGAATGCAGGCACCCGACTGGGTCAGCTTTCTGCTTGTTTTGTTTTGCCTGTGGAGGATTCAATAGAAGGAATATTCACGTCCCTAAAGCATATGGCAATAATCCATCAGTCAGGTGGGGGCACAGGTTTTTCGTTTTCAAAGCTGCGACCTGCAGGAGACATAGTAGGCTCCACAAAGGGTGTAGCCTCGGGTCCAGTCTCGTTTATGACAATCTATGATGCTGCAACGAACGTGATTAAACAGGGAGGCAGAAGACGAGGAGCCAACATGGCAATACTGGACTTCACGCATCCTGACATTGTGAAGTTTATTGAAGTAAAGTCCAGAGAAGGAATCCTAACGAACTTTAACATTTCAGTCGCGGTCACCGATGAGTTCATGGATGCAGTAAAAAATGATGCTGAATACAGTCTGGTAAATCCTAGAAGCAAAAAAGCTGAAACAAAGCTGAGGGCTCGTCACGTTTTTGAGTTGATAGCAGCTAATGCGTGGAGAAGCGGAGACCCCGGAATTGTGTTTATTGATGAGATTAACAGGCATAATCCAACTCCGCAGGTGGGAGAGATTCGTAGCACAAATCCGTGTGGGGAGCAGCCGCTTTTGCCATATGAGTCATGCAATTTGGGCTCAGTTAATTTGGGTAAGATGGTTAAAGAGGCAGATGTAGACTGGGAGAAATTAAGAAATGTTGTCAGAGTTGCGGTTCATTTTTTGGATAATGTGATTGACGTGAACAGGTATCCTATACCTGAAATTGGGGAACTAACTCGCAGTAACAGAAAAATTGGTTTGGGAGTTATGGGTTTTGCGGACATGCTAATACTGTTGGGGGTTCCATACGATTCTAAGGAAGCGTTAGCCTTAGCTGAGAAGGTTATGAAGTTTGTCAGTGATGAGGCTACAAAGAAATCTGTTGAAATTGGTGAGAAGCGTGGAGCCTTTCCAAACTTTAAGGGTAGTTTATGGGAAAAGCGGGGCTACAAGACAATACGCAACGCCACAGTCACAACAGTTGCGCCAACTGGAACCATAAGCATAATTGCGGGTTGCTCAAGTGGAATAGAACCGATTTTTGCAGTTGCTTTTGTTCGAAATGTCATGGAGGGCACAAGGCTGCTGGAAACACAGCCCACATTTGAGGATGCAGCAAAAGACAGGGGATTTTACAGCAGAGAGTTGATGCTGGAGGTCGCAAAACAAGGTTCAGTGCAAAAAATGAAACAGGTTCCAAAAGAAGTGAAACGCGTTTTTGTTACAGCATTGGATATTGAACCAAAGTGGCATGTGCGGATGCAGTCGGCTTTCCAGAAGCATGTTGATAATGCGGTGTCTAAAACTGTGAATCTTCCACCTGAAGCATCCGTAGAAGACGTTAGGCAGGTGTATTTGCTGGCTTACAAGCTAAAATGCAAAGGAATAACGGTTTACAGGTATGGAAGCAAAAATGAGCAGGTTTTGTATGTGGGTCCAATGTTACCAAAAGAGGTGGCTACCAACAAGCAGGTAATTGTAGACTCTGAGTATACAGGCGGTTGTCCTCGATGTGGTCCTAGTTTTTCGTTTTAAATGACACGGTAGGTTTTAGATACAATAATGTCAGATTCGTGAAATCGCGTTAACAGCAGCTCTTGCAATCAATGAAACGCCCACAACGATTATTATTGCAGACCAGAAGACGAACCAATGTTGGCTATCTATGAGAAAGGCTTGAACAAGAAATGCTGCGCCTGTCCAGTAAACCAAGTTGCCTGCTGTTTCTGACCTTTTTGCCCATGAGGAAGGAATAACGAACCGTAGTGCCAACATTACAAATTCAAATAATGCAACGGCTATGCTCAGTTGCCCCACAGCAGTATAAACGGTCATGTGTAGGTCTAAAGATTCTGGTCCGATGAATATTATGTCCGTGTTTGGGACATCAACTAGTCCTAAGTCTTTAAAGAAATCAATTATGGAACCAAACAGGTTAGGTGTGGTAACAAATAAGGTTCCCAAAAGAAGCAAAGTGAAGCCCACAGAAATGGCGGTGAACAGACCCTCTTGAGGTTTGCGTGGTGACTCCTTGTTTTGGTTCAAACAATTCACCTTAGTTACTGCTTTTGTGTGAAGTGCTTATAATATTTCTCTACAAGCCATACAGGTGCATGTTTTAAATACTCAACACTAAGATAATAAAAGATTAGACTTTGTGAAGGTGAAAAATGTGCCATATTGTCATAAGTGTGGCTCGGAAGTAAAGGAAGAAAACGCGTTTTGCTCCCAGTGTGGCGCTTCTCTAAAGGCTGGAGAAGCTAGGCAATCTGAAATAGTCATGCATGAAAAAGAGGAAAAACACGAGAAACACGAAAAAGAAGAGAAGATGGAGAAAAATGAACAACAAGAGAAGTATGAGAAACAGGAATTCGGCGTTTTAGGTCCACTTGTTGGAGGCTTTATCCTAATACTGGTTGGATTAATGTTCTATTTCACTGTGTCTGGCGTTATTGCTTTTCATTCAGTTTTTCCGTTTGTCTTAATCATAATTGGCGCAATAATCATAATAGGCGTAGTTATAGGTTCGGTCAAGGCAAAGGAAAGAAACCCTAAGACCTAAAATTCCAAGCATAACTTCCTTTAGCAAAACGGGTCACAGGCTCTTGTTGGTTGATGTAATAACGAAATGATTGGCGTAGACATCCTAAAACACATTGTTAGCCCTTGGCATGAAGCGTTAAAGAATCCCGCCAAGGCACAACAGCAGGTTCTACAAACGCTGCTTGAAGGTTACGCGAAAACAGGTTACGGAAAAACGCATTCAGTTAACGAAGTTAAAGATGGCACAGCATTTCGTGCAAATTTTCCAACAGTAGATTATCATGGGCTTTGTTTACCCCTTGAAGAAGTTAAAGCAGGCAACTACTCCGCGATACTACCTGAGCCTCCGGTATGCTGGGTGATGACCCGAGGCAGCACAGGCAAGTCTAAGGTTATTCCGGTTACAAAGACGCATATAGAACAGATTTTTGGTTGTGGAGCACGAGCCATAACAAACTATGCATTCAGAACAGGGAGCATGGATGTTTTGGCGGGTAAGATACTGAATCTTAATTTTCCTTCTACAGTAGCCACAATGGATGATGGTGAACAAAAAATTGCGTATGGATACAGTTCAGGAACCTACGCGAAACTTAATCCAATGCTAAATCAGGTTAGCCTTTTGCCTAGACAAGAAGAGATAGATGCGTTGGGTTGCGGAATTTCAAAAGCTGACTGGGAGAAGCGTTTTGAGTTGGTCTACCAAAGTGCCCTAGATCAGCCAGTGGTAGCGGCTATTGGTGTGACGCCTGTAATAACTGCTTTTGCCAGATACATCAAAACTAAACATGGAAAACAGCCTAAAGATTTGTGGAATTTTAAGGTGATTGTTTGCACCAGTGTGAGAAAGATTCAGTTCAAGTATGGTCCGGTTCTCAGAAAACATTTTGGTGAGGTTCCAATAGTTGAGATGTACAGTGCCACAGAGGGGGCGTTTATGCAGCAGCTTGATGATTTGCCATATGTCTCGCCGAATTATGATGCTTACTATTTTGAGGTAAAAACAGGTAAGGGTACAAAAATGCTCCATGAACTGGAACGGGGCGAGTGGGGACGGCTCATAATATCTTCTTGTCTGTTTCCCAGATATGACATTGGCGACATGATTGAATCAATGGGAAAAAACTATTTCCGAATCTTTGGAAGAGCCACTCCTCTGACAATACTTGAGCACAGGCTATACAGGCTGTTTTTTGGCTGGTTCATCTAAACTTGTTAGTGCGCAGTTTTCTGAAAAAACCTAGTTTTCAACAATGAACCTCTATTAGTCTTCTAATATGATTGAAGTTAGCTGTTCCGTTAGGGTTTAGGGTTCATTTTTTCTTGTGTCTGGTTTTTTGTATGCCCACAAAAGTAGGAGGGTTCAAGCAAGCATTAGAGGTGCTCCAAGTCCCATTGCAAAGTAGTACTGTTCGGTGAATCTTTCAAAGCCACAAAAGGTGCTAGTGAATTGTGGGACAATCATTAGAAGAAATGCCAGCAAATCTGACAGGGCAGCTAGCAGGATGCGATTTTGGGCACGTTAGTGCCGTTACTTATTCTGGTTCATGGTTTCGTTCATTGAATGCGCTGCTTTTGAGTAGGGAAAAAAGTTCGTTTATTGGATTGGGGTATTCTTTGGCGATTTCGTTTGCTATTTCTGGTGGGATTCCTTGGTTAATCAAAGTTTTTTTGAAGGCTGATTTTGCTTTTCGTCGTTTCATTGTAGTCTGTGTGACTAAACCTAAGGATTGGAATGCCAGCTTGGAGCCGTATAGAACGTCGACAAAGAGGGCTTTAGCACCCATGGTTTAGCCCTCGTGGTGCCCAATTTTCATTCCTTTGAGTGTTTCACTCCATTTTGTTAGGGTGCCCAAGTAGTCTTTGGTCATTAATAGTGCTTGTTCTTCTGGGATTCCGCCTTCTTTTAGTGTCTTGTAGAATGTTGCAACTGATTTGCCCATGTCTTCTGCGGCTTGTGGGCTAAAGAAGGCATCCAAGATTCCTCTCACCAGTCCAGGGAGTTCTTTTGATACTGCAGCTAAGAGTCCAGAGATTTCTTCTGGTTTTGGAATGTCATTTTTATGTTCACTCATGTTTCTTCACCTCAAATAATGTATAGCATGGATAGTGTGTTTAGAGTTATTGGACAATTCTATCCAGTTAGGTGGTCAAGGTAGGCAGTAGCGGTTTCCATCTTTTAATAGATTACTTGCTTTGACTAGCTGTGTTACTCTGTTTCTGATTGTAGTGCGTGAAGCTTTTCCACGTTGACGTTTTATTTCGCGTGTAAGCTCGCTGATGTTTTTGGGTCCTTTCACTGCAATGTAGTTAAGAATTATTTTGGTTATCTCGTCTTTTTGAGCGGTTGAGTCTATGAGTTTACGTGCGGACACGATACGGTTGAGTGTTTTTAGGGGTTCCCCGTATAGGGCAGTTCCCAGTTTTAGGCTTTGAAGAAAATCGACAACCTCGGGATATTGTTGGCTTTCTGTGAGGACATTTTCCAGATAATTGAGTCTGTTGATTATCCAGTCCAGCTTTTGGTTGAGAGAATTAAGCGAGCCTTCAACATCAGACAAAGCCAATCAAGTGTATATTGGATGAAACAGAAAATATGACTTTTGCCTACAATCAATATTTAACGCCATTTAACGTAGCTATGCGTGGTGAAAACTTGTGCCCCAACTCGTAAAGGGAGGCAAACATGTTTACGGTTGGTCAGAAGTGGGCAGTAACGGAAAAGTTGTGGTTCCTGATGAAGCCCTTGCAGAATATGACCTTAAACTACCATGCAATGTAATTTTGTTATCAGGCAGCAGACGCTCCGGAGGTTTTGCTTTAACTACGCCAACATTGCTGCAGAATTCGCCTCTGTCACGGATATTAGATGAAAACTCCAAACTAGCTAGTTTTCAGTTGCCTGAAGCGAAAACCATAACGGTTGCTGGAAAGCCGTGCTGCTGGGTCACTTTGAACAAGAATGGATGCATTGTTGTTCCCTTGGAAACCCTGAAACAATACGGTGTAACTGTTGGAGACCGCTTGCTTTCGGTGAGGGGAAGCAGTCTAGGATTAGGTTTTTGTGTAAAAGGACCGCTAATAGACAAGGCAAAAAAGCATTCGAACATTACGCTGTTCAAGTAGGCTTATGCCATTAGGTATGTAGAAATCATTTAGAGGAGAGGGCTCTTGTGACAAGAGCGCTGCAAATTTCTGGTAAATGTAAGATGTTAGGTTTAGTTTGATTGTTTACTTTATAATAAACTAGAGTTTTGGGTTGTACCAGATACAGTTTACAATACGCTATGAACTGTTTTTGCGTAAAACCTATAATGTTAAACGATAAGGTATACCCTGAGGGGGCTATTGTTGACGAATTATTGTTGCCCAGAATGCAATGGGACTGCAGTTACATGGGACAGAAAACTCAAACAAGCAGTGTGCCCAAAAGATAACACTCCTTTGAACGAATTTAGAATCCGTTAAGTCCCAGTTCTGCACCAAAAAGGTTAGTTGATGGAACTAAACCGTCAGAGGGTTAGCGGCTAGGCTGCAAATCTTCTTTAGCCTTCTGCCAAAAGGTCCAATTAAGAAGTGGTTATGCCGTCAACTTTTTCAGAATATCTGCTTCTTTCCTGAGGGCATCTACTTCATCTTGCAGGTTGCATATTTTTTGCATTGCATCAGTTCGCAGTTTATCCAGTTCTGCTAGCAAATCTGTTTTTTGTTTTTCTAAGGTCTCAAGTTTTTCCATCATAACTGCCTGAGACGAATGACGCTGACCTGAGGCTCTTTTTTGGGTTGTGAGGTTTTCAGGCTGAACAGCGTTTGTGTTGTCTGGTGTGCAGTTGGATTCGTTTAGTGGGGTTTCAATTTTTGTTAAGCAGTAGGGGCAAGCGTAATAGGTTTCTTTTTTTGATGCATTCGAAAAGTTGGTAACTATGATTGGGTTTCTGACTTCTTTTCTGCAGGATTCGCAGGGGCATTTGATGGCTTTCATACTTACCGAGGTTGTAGTGTATTCATCTAAATATTATTGCTTGTTACGTACATGAAAATAGTCCAGTTGCAACAATGTTTCACATATTGACTGCTGGCGGTATGTTGTTCTGTTTAATGTATCGGAGTCTGTAATAAAGAATATATTGAATCAAAAGACGGCATATAACGCTGATTAAGATGCTACCAGTTAATGAACTAAAAAAGAAGATTGAAAAACTCCAAACAGAAAGAAAACAACTCAATAACGAAATTAAGAAACTAAAACAAGAAGCAAATGGAAGAGCAATAAAGCTTGAAAAAGAGATTGGTAGTCTAAAACAAGAAACACAATCTCTAAGGGAACTAATATCCGCCATATAAAAAGACAAACTGCACAAAAAGGACACAATCAGGTTAACTAAAGCTTACACGTGCCATTCACAAAGATAACTCAGCAAATGCACTTGATGTCTACAGTTAACAATAAACTAGATTGCAAACAATCTTGGATAGGTCAGATTATCTTGGACGCGTCTAACGTTTTGGTCAGTTACTCCCAAGTTTTTGAGAAGCTTGAGTAACTCAGCAATGTTAACAACTTTTTTGCAGTCTTGACAAACTCTTAATTCAGCATAGTATCTAGATATTTTTCCATCACAATCAGGACACTCAAATAACATTTACAGTTTCCCCTAGAGTACACAATAGAAATACAACTAGATATTAGTTTGCATATTCCACACCCAATTTAAAACAAACAGCTAAACAGCCACCAACAAAAACCGTCACGGCTCTGACAAAACCAACTTATCTTGCAAAGCCTTAATTTTCTTTTTCATAATACGCTTCTGCTCTTTTTGCTCTTGTTTCGCAGCATCCAACTCCATCTGAAGCTTCGCATTCTCCAACTCCAAGCGCTCAATCTGCTCCCTAAAATGAGTGAAAGATTGAACAACCGTGCTCACACATGACGCACAAACATTAACCTGATCGTCTTTAGCCTCCCGTGAAACATCAACACCAGACATCGCCAGACCACAACAATACAATCTGCAGATTAGAGTAAAATTGTTTTCCATAAAAAGATGGCAGACAAGTCCAGAGTTGAACGGGCAAGCGTCTGTATAACGATTAATCAAAGAGAAATCAAGTTTGCAGCCAAAGTTGAATTAAAAATTGACTGTAAAAATGAAGAAAAATTACCAAAAGAGGAAAAGCTAAGTATCACTACGTATTCCCCTTTCATAACATTATAAAAATCTGTCAACTACACTAAGTCAGAGATAATCCGAATGGTGTTCAGAAAAAAAGTCAGCCAAAAGCCACAAACAGAAATTGGCAAAGATTTAGCAAACTTTATCTCCATATTTGTTGCACCACCAACAATGGCAATAGTGGCTACTATCTGCTTTTCTCTTTGGTCACCAATTGGCTTGGGCATACTTTCTGCACCATTTAGCATCATGCTCTGCCTGTTTTGCTTCGCAGTCTTTCCATTCTTAGCAATACTGTATTTTCGCCAAAAAAACGTTGTCGACTTGTACGTTTCACAAAGAAAAGAAAGAACCCCATTTTACCTAATTGCAATAAGCAGCTACTTAGCTGCAGCCATAATTTTCTCGGTCACCAACACAAAAATAATGT
This sequence comes from Candidatus Bathyarchaeum sp., assembly GCA_026014495.1. Taxonomy (GTDB): domain Archaea; phylum Thermoproteota; class Bathyarchaeia; order Bathyarchaeales; family Bathyarchaeaceae; genus Bathyarchaeum. Next base: position 337 of record JAOZIF010000066.1, on the reverse strand, counting down.
TTTTGCTAGCACTAGGTTCACTATTTGTTTCAATAATCCTAATGGCAGTTAACTGGTTCTGGAAAGTCAGCATTCACTGTGCAGGCGTAACCGGACCAATTTTCGCGCTCGTTTTTGTATTTGGCATCAATGCCCTACCCTTGACTCCAATTGTAGGATTAGTAGGCTGGTCAAGAATAAAACTAAACAACCACACCTTTGCACAAACTCTGGTCGGAACACTAATCTCATTGATGGTTGGCTTTGTAATATTCACGACACTATACTACTAAGAAACAGTTACTGGTGGGCCGGACCGGATTTGAACCGGCGACCTTCTGCACGTCAAGCAGATGTC
>JAOZIF010000189.1 GCA_026014495.1 Candidatus Bathyarchaeum sp. | reverse complement strand
AACAATGCACTGTTATTAGACTACTAATATGCCGCAAGGATGTGTGAAAAATGGGCGTGCCCACAGTCACAAAGTAGCTTAGTTTTTAAGATGTGAACTATAGAAACGCTGTTTTTTGTATGAAATGACCAGCAATACAGACAAAAAGATAACCACAACTGCAAGCGCAACGATTATGCCGTAAAGCCAGTCCTGAGAAATTGTCTGTTGGTTTTCTGTGGATACTTGTTGTGAAGTGGAGTCATCCAAGGTGATAGATGAAGGCACTTGATTGTTTGGTGATGCGTTAGGCATTGCTAAAGGATTGTGGGATGAAAAAATTGGGTTGTATGTTATGGTTCCGAGGTTGTTGTTATTTTTATAGTCAAAGATTAGTTGAGAAATTATTGATTCGTCTGTTGTTCCCCACCAGTTATTTGTAGCGTCAATATCCGGAGCGGTTGTGCCATAGGTGTCTTCTTCTCCTAAGTAGATGTTGTATTGGCTGTTCTGTTCAAAGTTGTTTCCTGTAACAGTTAACGAGGGAGAACCATCGGAGTCAAAAACAACCATACCTATCTTGTTATTGGCAATGGTGTTGCTTTTAATTACGGGTTTTGAATTTCCGTAAATTGTGATACCAACTGCGTTTATTGGCAAAATCACATCATTATGGTTACTGATGAAGTTGTGTTCCAACAAAGGGCTTCCTGAACTAATGACAACTGCTGAGGTGTCAAAATTGCCGCTGATGTTGTTATCATAGATTTCAGCAGTGTTTGTTCCAGTCAAGAAAACAAAAGTACCAACAGTTGTGTCGTCAGTGATGGTGTTATTTGATATTACTGGAGAACCGCCATCAACGGTTATGAAGGCATCAGAGATAAAGTCAAGACCAGTAAAACAATTGCCATGTATTATGGGTGACCCTTCGCTGAGTGTAAAGGTTACAGAACCTGAAAAAGAATTGTTTTTCAGTTGTGGTGAACACCCGACAACATCGACGTAATAACGACCAATAAATTCTGAATTTTCGATTTTTGAACCTGTGCTTGTTTGCAAAAAGCTAATTCTTGTTCCATACGTGGTAGAAAATATGTTTCCATCAGCAAGAAGAGTTCCATTAACGTGCAAGCTATGGCTAACTATCCCCTCTGTTGGTCTGCCAACCATGTCCGTGCTGTAAACAGTTTGCTTTAATTGTAATACAACACCAGGTTCAACAGTAAGCGTTACACCTTTCGCTACCGTTACATCATCAACAAAACAATAGGGACTATTTGCCACAGTCCAAGTAACATCTGAAGAAATAACCCCTGAAACTTCCGTGGACGCTTGAACAACACCAGAATTAGTTAAAACAACAAATAACCCTGTAACAAAAACGAAAACTAAAAAATGATAAAAACACGAATTTTTGAATCTATGCAAATTACAAAAACCACGATACTAACTTAATCAAAATAAATCTAAAAGGATTTTTGTCAAGAAAATTTGACCTAAAGTTATTGTTCGGTTTCAGTTGGGTATAAGAGAAAAAATAGAACGTTCTGTTTATCAAAAAAGTTTTCAGGTGATTTCTTTCACCATTGTGGGTGGTATCATGTATAGTGGTTTATACCAAGGTCTGCACATTGGGTATGGGAT
>JAOZIF010000190.1 GCA_026014495.1 Candidatus Bathyarchaeum sp. | reverse complement strand
ACTTGACAGGAAAGTGCTTCGAAATGCCAAACGTTTCATATACGTAACCGTTGGCGGTCATGTTAAAAAATACCACCCTGAAATGAAAATCCAAACTCAAAGAACAAAACTTACCGAAATTACATGGGATGACCTAGATAATATTCATGGACTTCATGCAATTTTTGAAGTTGATGAATTTAATACTGTAGGAATCCCGAAAGACATAGAAGAGACTCGCCAGAACATCAGGCCATATGTCGAAGCTAAAGAATGTGACCCGCAATCCAAATACACCTGGAACATCGTGCATAAAGAATCCGAAGAATTTATAGGGTTATGCGGAATGAAACTATCTCTTGACAAATTTCGGATAGGCGAAATATTCTACAAATTACGGCCAGAACATTGGGGAAATGGTTATGCAACTGAAGTGTCGAAGAAGTTAATTGAACTAGGTTTTGTCAACTTGAATCTACATCGAATTGAAGCTGGTTGCGCCGTGAAGAATTATAGGTCAATAAAAGTTCTGGAAAAATCAGGGATGACTCAGGAAGGGATATTTAGAAAAATTTTACCAATTAGGGGAGAGTGGGTTGATAGTTATATCTATTCCATAATTGAAGACGAAAGAAATTAAAACACGAACCGCCAACATGCTGTATACGGCAGCCGGGGCTCCACAGCATATTGTGGGTTTCGTTCTCCCAAGTCAGCCGCGCTTGGCCTGAAACTTTCGTAACTGGCAGAAATGCCCCGGCCGACCGCATACAGCCGGGCGTTAGCGGTCATTTTAGGACAGCCACGCAACAAGACAAAAACAAAAAAATGAAACGACAAATAATAACACTTACACTTTTGCTTCTATGCTCATTGACATTTGCTCAAACTGACAGCGTATCAATAGTAAAACCGACAACTCAGAATGCTATTGAATTTGAAAATAAAATAAATTGGGAAGGAATAATTGCTTTGTGTGCTTTTGTTGTTTCAATTGTTTCTATCGTGTTTACTATAATTCAAGTTCAACTTCAACGAACACATAACAAGAAGACAGTAAAACCAATTGGACGAATAAGAATTGGCGATTACCAAAACAACATTTATGTAAAAATTGAAAACAACGGTGTTGGACCTCTTATTGTAAGACAAATTCAAATCAAAAGAGAAAAACTACAGACAACAGAATCGTTTATAGACATTTTACCAGCCGACCTTACAAAAAGAATTACTTGGACAAATTTCACAGGCTCTTATGAAGGCAGGACAATTATTCCGGGACAATCCCTTGAACTAATTGTTTGGACAATCAACGACTCTTACAAGAAAATAACAGACGAATTAGAACGAGAAACAATAATTAATCAAGACAGAAGTGATTTAAGAAAGTCACTCAAAAAAGTTAGTGTTTCTATTACATACACAGACATTTACGAGAAAGAAGAATTTAAACAGGAACTAACCAATAAAGAATTTAATGATTGGTATGGACGACACGGAAAATAAAAACGAACCGCTAACAAAGCTGTATACGGCAGCCGGGGCTCCATAACATATTGTGGGTTTCGTGCTCCGCAGTCAACCGCGGTTGGCCTGAAACTTTCGTAACTGGCAGAAATGCCCCGGCCGACCGTATACAGCCGGGCGTT
>JAOZIF010000088.1 GCA_026014495.1 Candidatus Bathyarchaeum sp. | reverse complement strand
GTTGGTGTTTCAGGTTCCTCTGGCTCTTCAGGTTGTGTTGGTGTTTCAGGCTCTTCTGGCTCTATGGGTGTTGCTTGTGATGATGATGGGTCAACAACTAGGTATCCGGTGTCGTATGATGGCCAATAAGAGTTAGATCCTCCAAAATAAGCTGTGATTTGGTAGTCGCCTGGAACTGGTGGAACCCAGCTTACACCAAAGTTGCCATTCAGGTCAGTTGTAGTTGTGCCTATGTTCTGTGCATTGCCGTTGGGGTCAATTGCAGTCAATGTCACTGTAACGCCTTTTGCGTCACCTGGAATTGGTTTTTGCATGTACACATACTCCATCCACAATCCCATGTCCGCGTCAGACATTGCTGGAACTCCATGCGGGAACCGTGCAGCCTGCTCATTTTGCTGTGTACCTGCAGAAGTGTCAATAACAGAGCCCTCGATCAAAACACTGGAACCAACTGTTATAACTTTTGGCGATGCTGAAACTGTTGTTTCGCTTGATCCCTTACCGATTACATATATCTGATTGTCGTAATAGTTTCTGTATACCACGCAGCCATCCGCAAGCACTAATGATTCAGTCCATCCCATCAAAGTCCACACTTCATCTCCAGTAAAAGCGTCAACGCAACGCATCCTATTGCCCTTGTATAGTGGCGTGTTAGGCGAGTGCTCATGGTTAAAGGTGTAAATTTTTCCGTCAGCAATAGCACCTATGAATATTGGATAATTGCCCCAAGGATTCTCAAAACCAGCATATGTATTGTCGTATGTCCAAAGTAGTGTTCCGTCTGAACAATCGTAGCAACGAAGTTCTCCACCATAGCCTTGCACGTAAATATTGCCATATGCCACATAACCTGTCTGTGCTCTGAACATCACATCGCCGTAATACTGGAAGGAATTGAAATCTTCTCCAACTGGACCCCAAACCAGATCACCAGTGTCAAGACTCCAAGCAGTCCACTGGAAAGTTTCGTCATCACTCATCATGAAAACACGGTTCTCTACATCAATGTGGTCACCATCTAGTCTATAGGTGCGGAATCCGTCAGGTGCTGGATAATCCTTGATCCAAAGCAGGTCACCTACGTCGCCTCGGGTTTCGTCAAGATTTATTGCCCATATTGTATACGGATCGGGAGTTCCTGACTTGCGGAAATCTGGCCAAGAACTGCTAGTACCAAGTATTAAGTCACCGGGGATAACTTTAGTTATACTAGGATTAGCATCGCCGGGCAAATCAGGTATTGTTACAGTCCACAAATATTGAGATTCTCCGCTCAGGTCAATCTCTTTTCCTACAGTCCTGTATTGATAAGCACTGGTGCTAACTCCTGGTACCGACACCAAAACTGAAGCGTTTGTTGCAGCTGTGCTCCACAAGGATAGCTCTCTGTCAGCGTAGTTAAGCACGTAACGTTCTATTTCACCCATATTCGTGTACACTTGGGTGCCACTGGGAATTCCAGTAAAGTTGTATGCATTTTCTCCTGAGAATGCATCAATGCCAATCCACTTATTTCCGCTAGTTTGCCACAATAAGCCACCGACGACTCCGTGTTGATTGCGTGACTCATAGTCATAGAGTTGCCCAAAAGTTGGAGCAATATCATCTCGTCGCCATATTTCTTCACCAGTAAGTAGATCTACACAGATATAGTCCCCGCCACTGCCAGAATGACTAAGCGGTGCCCGATAATAGAGTCTGCCTTGCATGATTATTGTGTTGCTGAATCTGGTTTCATATGAACCGCCTGAGTAGTAGGCTACGCCAGGAATATCAAATGTTCCACCTACAACACCTCCGAACTCGAGAGGTGTAGTCCACAGTATGTGAGCACTGTTAGGTCCAACCCCGTCTTTTTGGAATCGACTAACAATGTGAGATCCAGCTAACCAGTTTGATGAAATTGTTGCCCATGCGGTGTTTTGGCCTTCGATTGGACGTGTCCAGTACTCTGTTGGAAGCGGATAATCAGGGATTTTCTCTACGGGTTCATCAGTTACAGTAAGAATTGCTGTTGCGTTACTTCCTGTAAAAGTGTCATTTAAATAGACATCTTGGCCTCTTCCAGACAGATAAGATGGATCGCCTGGGGGCAAACCAGTCGGACCATACCATGACATTACCTGTCCAGGATAATCCATAAAGAATTCATATGTACCGATTTGGGTGGGCGTATACATTGTCCATAGTGATCCTGTTGAGTCACTGTACCAGGGACCAAGTACCTCTTTGTCTCCATTAGGAGCCGTGATTGTAAGAGTGATATCTCGCCATCTGTCACCGCCGATACCTGATGCTGTTGGCGGGTTTGGATGAACCCACATTACAACAACTGCATCTTGACCTACACCTATGGGGTCAGGTGAAATTACGAGGTATGAATATGTTGGAATAGTCCATGGTGGTTCATGCGCATATATTGCTGGTAAAACAATCAGTATTGTAGAAATAGTCAATATCAGAGTTAGAGCGATTGTAGCTATTTTTGTTTGGTATTTTTTTGTTTTTTTCATTTTTTTTCCTCAAATGCTTTTGTTTAGAATATTTATTTTGCTCATTTTTTAGTTAAATTTTTGTAAGACAGGTTCCGACTGACAAATATGAAAGCCTATTCTGTGAATCAAATGAAACAAGATAGCAGGAGAAATAACAAAGGAGCAGAATTTGTCATCTGAAACAGATGAAATCAAGATTCTAAGAAATTGGGGATTAACTCTTAACAAAGCTAAAGTGTAATTGCCTCTGGCTATCATGAAAAGAATAGGACATATTAAGTTTTCAGGTTTTTAACGCAAAAAATAGCAAATCATAACTCTAAAGAAGTGAAATCAGAGATGATGTCAAAACAGTAAAAAACTGGAACGACTTTATTAGTAAGAAGTAACAAACAAAAAGCGATGAAAAATACGATGACCAAACCAGTAACCATCGATGAAATTGATGCAAAAATATTGAAGACTCTACTGCTAGATGTACGAACCAGTTTTGTAGATATTGCAAAAGATTGCGGAGTTTCAACAAACACAATAGTCAAACGGTATTACAAATTGAGGCAATCCGGAGTCATCACAGGAACCTCATTAATTGTGAATTTAGATGATGCAGGATACGATTTTGTCATATCCACAGACATGAATGTTGAACCAAACTATGAAGGCGCCATTCTTGAAACACTTAATAATATGCCTAACTGCATCGATCACTTTCCAGTCGTGGGCAACTATGACGTTCACGCAATATTTGTCGTGAGAAACTTTCAAGAAATTGACCAAGTTAGAAACCAAATAAAAACGCAAAAAGGAATTACAAGAGTAAGAGTGACGGCTCATTTAAGCAAACATGGATTTCTTCCAAAAAATCTTTTGATACAACCCGCGGAGAATAATAAAAATGGATGAAATTGACCAAACAATAATAAGAGAATTGACAAAGGACGCTAGGAAACCATTCAGAAAAATTGCCATGAAAATTGGAGTGTCAACCCAAACTGTCATAAAGCGATATAACGAAATGAAGACAAATAACATCATCCAGATTGCTACGATTTCAATTGACCTCAATAAAATTGGATATGCGGGCACTGCACATTTGCTGATTAAGAGTTCAACTGGAAAAGATTTAACGAAGTCATTTGAGCATATTAAAAATACCCCAAACATAGTCATAGCCACTAAGGCAATTGGGGACTTTGAAGGATACGCTGTTTTAGTATTCAAAAACATTGAAGACCTCTTTACCACGATACTTCAAATCAGAAAGTTGTCCGACATAGGTTATGTAGATGTTGTGTTCTCAGTACCTGGCATTAATACGTTCTTCCCAAAGCCACTAAATCGCAAATATCTGGGAAAAAAGAGCCCAAAATCCGAATGAAATAATTTGATTGTATCAGCAATCAATTTTTTGGCACTATGACTATGTCACTGAAGCTCTTTTTGTTTCAAAACGTAAAGTGAAGTGAATGTGTACAGAGTTTGACGAACAAAGGAGAAAATAGAAATGCACACATCCACAAAGACTGGTGAGTCTAAAACATTATTTAAGACGTATTCCGATTCACGATATAATTGTCAAGCATTGTGGCTTGCATGTATTTTTACTAATCTTTCGTTAAACGTCAGTTCTAGAGCTTTTTTCATCCTAGAATAAGTGTCTGAATCCATCAAGTTTTGATTAAACAGGTTACTAAGCCGCTGAGATTCAATGTTAAAATGTTCTTCTACTTTCATATTATCTCTAATATACCTGAAAGCCTTTGCGTTAAGTTGCCCTTTTAGTAATGATTGTCTAAGCTTTTTAATTTCTAGTTCATACTCAGTTTCTTTATGTCTTCTTGGAAGATAATAAAACACAGCACCAATTACTGCACTAAAACTTACCATAGGAGAAAGAAGACAAAGTAATTGGGTGGGTTCCATAATAAAGAAGTGTTGAATAACACTAATTATCATTTCTGAAGTTAAATTCCTAATTTCTAAATATTTAATAAAGCACAGTTTCAAACTATGCAGTTCTCTTAATGTTATGCTATATATCTAGTGACACATTTTTTGTTAATATTTCTTGACTAAACTGAAATAACTAATCGTTTGTTTTGGTCAAGGTTTCTTGATAAAAAAGCTTTTTTATTCACCTGCTAAGGGTATTTGAGGTGCCTATGGTGAAAAAAGCAAGGGCAATTCACAGTCTAATGTTCACTTTTTGGAATAAAGCGAGGCTAGCAGTTTGATATCCTTTTCATATGCCTTTAAGGAAATTCGAAGACGAAAATACAGAACTGCAGTAAACATCGCAGGCGTTGTTATCGCAATTAGTACCCTAATTACGCTGGTCATGGCTGCTAGAGGCTGGGAAACTTGCACCACTGTTCCACTGAACAGTATAGGAACAGACATAATCTACATTTACACTGCACCTGTAGAGCCGTCAAACAAGGGCTGCTATATTGTGAATCATCTTTTCTCGTATCCATTTAACCAGACTCTCTTAACAGAAATTGAGCAGGTTTCGAATGTCGAATGTGCAGTGCCGATTCTGATGCACCGTTCACGTGCGTTGGTGCTTACGGGCATAGACCCGTCTGAAACACAAACAAATGCTGTGTTGCCCGATTCAGTAATTGAGGGCAGATATCTTACGCCGGATGATGGATATGTGGCTCTTGTTGACAAAGAATATGCAATACTAAACAATCTTACTTTGGGCTCAAATGTAACATATGCTGCAGATTTTGAGGTCATAGGCATAGTTGATGTTAGTTCAACAAACATCATGAAGTCTCACATATACGTGAACCTGCCAGTTGTCCAAGAAATCTTGCCTGAAAAACCAATAGGATTAATCAACATTGCTCTTGTTCGAACAAGCAGCCCAAACACTGTAGAACAAACTGCGGCAGAACTAGAAGAGAAGTGGCCTGACTCAAGCACATTAACAGGCTGGGATTTAGCTGAAACATCGTCGGGGATTATTCAAATGAACGAGGACACTGCATGGAACATCTCGATTGCTTTGTCAGTTATCGCGGTTTTGTTTATACTAAAATCTCAGTTGGGTAATGTTGCAGAACGCACCAAAGAAATAGGAATACTAAAAGCAATTGGCTGGAGCAACACTAATGTTGTAAACCAGATTGTCGCAGAATCTCTACTACAAGGAGTCATAGGTGGACTTGTAGGCTGCGGAGTAGGCTACATTTTTGCAATGTATGTGCTGTCCACTATAGGAGGAGAAATCGGCGGAGCCCTCAACTTTGTAACTGTAGACCCATTACTACTCAGCTTAGGGTTCGCAATAGCCATAGTAAGCGGGATTATTGCAGGAGTATTCTCTTCGCTTAGAGCAACTCGACTATCACCTGTAGAAGCAATCAGAAAAATATAGAGGAACAAAAAGATGTCAAACAGCAACATAATTGAAGCATCAAACCTGACAAAAACATACCGCAAAGGAAACGTCGGCGAAGTAAAAGCCGTAGATGATGCCTCCTTGGAGGTTAAAGAGGGCGAATTTCTCACCATTTTTGGGCCATCAGGAAGCGGCAAAACTACATTACTCAATTTGATAGGCGGACTGGACAAACCAACAAAGGGCAAAGTAACTCTGGACGGATTAGAACTGTCAAAACTAAACGAGGCAAAACTGGTTAAAGTCAGGCGCGAAAAAGTTGGTTTTGTTTTTCAGGCATTCAATTTAATCCCAACATTTTCTGCACTCGAAAATGTACAAGTAGCCTTAGCACCAACCAGCATGCCAAAAAATGAGCAGCTAGACCGAGCAGTAGAGTTGCTTGAATTGGTGGGGCTAAAACAGCGAATTAATCATTTGCCAGCAGAACTGAGTGCAGGAGAGCAGCAAAGAGTAGCAATTGCACGAGCGTTCGCTAACAAACCTAAGGTTCTTTTGTTAGATGAACCCACCGGAAACTTGGACACTAAAACAGGAAAAGAAATTTTGAAGATGTGCCACAAAGCCAGCAAAGATCAGGGTCAAACTGTTGTAGCGGTGACTCATGCAGGATACGTTAAATCATACACGAACCGTTTGCTGTTTATGCGGGATGGAAAACTTTTTTCAGAAATGCCCAAAGACGAAATTCAAGAAGAGGAATACTAAGCAGATTACTTAGATTTTTTACGCTTTATTGCAACATACAATACTGCAGCTATAACAGCAATTATCCCTAAGCTAAGAGCCACACCAAACTCAAACGGTATACTAGTGCCTAAAAAACCGCTGTTTTTGTTTAATGGCAGTGCTACAGGAGCCATAAGAGGGAACAAGTCTACATCATCGCTAGAAACAGAGTATACAACATCGCCAACTCCATCGTTGTTGGCATCTACGCCATCGTAGTCACTCCAGTAGTTACCGATTGTGCCGTTGTCCCAGATGTTTAGATGCTGAATCGTGTGTGGGTCTGTACATTCGCAGTCGTATGCTTGTATTGTGTTGTTTACAAAGCTGTTTTGATACAAAATGTTGTAAACTGTTTTGTGAGTATCAGGTAAAGGCCCCAAAAAGACACCTTCAGTATTATTTGCGATGTAGTTACCAACAACCATGTTTGGTGACTCGGCAATGAATATGCCTACGTTACCGCCGATTATTGTGTTTCCAGTTACAGTATTGTTTGTTGTCCAAATGTAGACGCCAATATTGAAGTCCACAATTTCCAGATTTTTGATTGTCACGTTACCAGTTGTAGTGTTGGATAATTCTATTCCAAAATCCCATGAACCAATCGGCAAAAGTCTAGGTGTAGCTTTCAGGGTGTGACCTTGGCCGTCAATTATTATATTGTTTTTTTCTACAATTATTCCGTACGATTCTTCGATATCGCCATTGAAAATGTAAGTGTCTCCGCTACGGTGAATCTTGTTTGTTCCTTCGATGCTTCCATCTGCTCGAATAAAGATGAGCCCAGACGAGTGAACAGGCACAATACTAATTGAATATACGAGAAGTAGCGGTACTAAAACAAGAAAAAGTGCTTTTGTTTTTTTCATTTGACCTCGCCTTTTAGTCTAGCCAGTTCCTTGATTTCACAACGGTTTTTCCTGCTGCTTTTAGCTGTAAAGCATCCTCATATGGGCACATTTCGACACAACGTAGACATAGTATGCATTTGGAGGTTGTAACGTCTCCGCCTTTTTTGTCGTAAACTTCTGTGACTTGTGTTGGGCATACTCGTTTACAGATGCCACACTTGGTGCACTTTTCTTCTACCTTGTTTAATCGAAGAACTGAAATCCATTTGAATGGTGGAAAACGGTTGAATACCGTGATTAAGGCGCCCATAGGACAGATTCTGCACCATGCACGCCTGTAAAGAAATGCAATTACGGTGACTATGCCGAGCACGAGTAGATTTAGTGAGGTCACGTAATAGCCTAATTCGTAGAATGTTCCTGTTGTTACTTGAGCAATCCATTCGAAGCGTATCAACCCAACTGACGTTTCCAGAAGTATACAAAGGGGCTTCATTGGACAGACTTGACAAAAAGGCGCAGAGAAATACTGGTAAACAAAGCCGCCCTCTTCTGTTCCTTCAACCAACTGTGTACCTGCTATTGCTTCTGAACCAAAAATGACACTTAATACAATAATTAGGGCTAAAATCACGTACCCAAGTTGATGGACTTTTGTGTTGAAATTTTCTGACAAATCGCGGTGCGGTATCTTGAAGATTTTTCTAAGGTAAGTAAGTAAATCCATGTACAAGCCAAAGGGGCAGACCCATCCGCAGAATGCTTTACCTAAAAGAACAGAAAATAGCATAATTGACCCAAAGACAACTCCCAACCTGACGAGCCCAGAAGTGTTGTAGTCTACTCCCCAGCCACGCGAAGTGTTCCAGAACGGGTAAATGTACGTTTGAATTTCCCAAAGTGCACAAGTTACAGTTTTACCACATGGATAGTAGCAACTAAGAAAGGGAACTGAAAGCCCATCAGGCATAGATACGCCCAAAACATTGTCTACAACCAAAAATTCGTGCACAGGAATTTTACTTGCTGGCTGTGGCAGGATTTCATGGTCAACAAACATTCCAGCAAAAATCAGGAAAACCAAAGATACCTGAATAAACAAACGCCAAGAACTGATTTTTCGGGTCTTTTTCTTTAATCCAGTTACTGCAAACACAGCGCCAATGCTTACTGTGGCAACAGCTGAAACAATCAGTAGCAGGTTTGGACTCCATGGTGAACCAAGAATGGGTGTTGGACTGGACGGGTCAGCTGATGGGTCAATTACGGTTACCCCCAACCTGTCGTTTATGTGACCATATATTGGAAATATGTTCCAATATCCAGCCATGTCCAGTTGTTGGGTTACTGTGAATTCGCCTGTTTCGTTGTCGGCATCGATAGGCTGGTCTACCCAAGTGTAGTCGGGCCTAACAAAGGTCACTCTGACTGTGAGGTTTGTCATCTCTTCTTCGAGCCCAAGACAAACTCTTCCAGTTACCGTGACGTTTTCGTTTATGTAAATTTCAGTCTCTGAAACCGACGCAGTTATGTGGGGACCATAACAACTAAGAACGGGTTGACAAACAAAAACTACACTCACAATCAATGTAACAATGATTGTAAGGAAGAATCCAAGTGATGTTTTAGATTTCATGCCCTTTTTCTTTTGCACCCGTGGGGCACCACAAACCTCCTTTAGCATGTGCACAAAAAAAGCTTTTTTATCAAGAAACCTTGACTAAGCACAAATGTCCGAATGCAATTTAGATTAATATAATAATTTTAAGTCAACATGACTGAAAATAATTTAAACGCGCTATGAGGCTCAGATTTTTTCTATAATTATTTTTGTTCCACTTTTGACTTTTTCGAAAAGTTCCAGATTCTTGGTTACTTTACCGATTATGTTAACTGGACTGTAGGGTTGTGTTTCTCCCCAGAATATACAAAAAGCGGCGCCCATAGGCCAGTATGCGAGGTCACCTTTCTCCACTTTAGGAGAAGACTTTTCGTTGCCCATCTTTACTGGAATGTCAAAGTAAACTTCTTGTTGCCACAGGGCTGACATACCCTCTATTGGGAGTGCTCGAAGTATAGCGTCTGCTGTTCTGGGAGAACGGATGCGGATAAGTTCGCCTTCTGCGTTGCCGACGCCTTCGATAATAAACTTGATGGGTATATGAGAAACGCTCATAGCAAACACACCATATTGCTAGTTTTGGGTATGGGCGCCTATTAGCTTTTATTGAACGATTTCTTGCATTAAGAACAAGGAGATAAGTGATAAAACCAAAGGAACTGCCTAATAGTGGAGTCTTCTGCAAAAGTGACCAAATTTAGAAACACAAAATAAACTGGATTTTACGTTAAAAATGATTTAGTGGCGTCCATGTAAGGTATTTTAACGTAGAGAAATCTTTATATTTAAAGCCATTTTCTAGTGTTCCGAAACAAAACAAGGAGAAATGTTTGATTGTCTTCTGGATTAGCTGGAACACCCGTTCTTATACTCCGTGAAGGAGCATCACGGTCAAGAGGCCAAGAAGCCCAGCACGCCAACATCATGGCTGCACAGATAGTGGCTGAGTCAGTTAAAAGCGCCCTTGGACCAAGAGGAATGGACAAAATGCTGGTAGACAGTTTCGGAGACGTAACTATCACCAGTGACGGACGAACAATTTTAGATGAAATGGATATTCAGCACCCTGCCGCAAAAATGCTGGTTGAGGTAGCAAAAACGCAAGACGATGAGGTAGGAGACGGTACAACATCTTCTGTAATTATCGCAGGAGAACTACTTGCAAAAGCTGAAACCCTAATAGACAAGAATGTTCATCCAACAATTATTATTGACGGATACAGAAAAGCTGCTGAAAAAGCACTTGAAACTCTAGAAAAAATTGCAATAAAAGTCAGTTCAACTGACAAAAAAATGATAAAGAAAGCAGCCATGACATCAATGGCTAGCAAACTTGTTTCAGGAAGCAGAGATTACCTAGGCGATATTGCAACAGATGCAGTTTTACAGGTCGCAATTAAGACTGCAAACGGATACAAAGTAGACATCGGCAACATCAAGGTTGAAAAGAAGCCTGGAGAATCTCTTACAGACACAAAACTCATTAATGGACTAGTTCTTGACAAAGAAGTTGTTCACTCTGGAATGCCCAAACGTGTAGAGAACGCGAAAATTATTTTGATTGACGCTGCTCTTGAGATAGAGAAAACCGAGTTTGACGCAAAAATAAACATAGAAAGCCCAGAGCAGATGGATGCTTTCCTCAAACAGGAAGAAAACATGATAAAAAGCATGGTAGACAAACTTATCGCTAAAGGCGCCAATGTTGTTTTGTGCCAAAAAGGCATCGATGATTTAGCGCAACACTTCCTTTCTCGAAAAGGAATCCTAGCTGTCCGCAGAGTAAAGAAATCAGACATGGAAGCACTAGCCAAAGCAACAGGAGCAAAAGTTGTCACAAACCTAGATGATATAACCAAGAAAGACCTTGGCTTCGCACAACTTGTAGAAGAGCGCAAAATCGGAGAAGACAAAATGACATTCATCGAAGGATGCAAAAATCCTTTGGCAGTCACAATCCTCATACGCGGAGGAACAGAAAGAATAGTTGACGAAGCAGACCGCTCACTACACGACGCACTATGTGTTGTAGGCGACATCGTCGAAGAACCCAAAATCGTAGCTGGAGGCGGCGCACCAGAAATGGAAATGGCAAAAGTACTCAGAGAATACGCTGAAACACTTCCAGGAAGAGAACAACTTGCAGTAATGCAGTTCGCAGAAGCCCTTGAAGTAATACCAACAACACTAGCTGAAAACGCTGGACTAGACCCCATTGACATAATCTCAGGACTACGAGCACAACATGAAAAAGGAAAAACATGGGCAGGAGTAGACGTTGACACAGGTAAAGCTGGAGACATGGAAAAAGCAGGCGTCTTTGAGCCAATGGCAGTCAAAAAACAAATAATCAAATCATGTTCCGAAGCCGCAACCTTAATCCTAAAGATTGACGATGTAATAGCATCAGGAAAAACCAGTGCCCCTCCAATGCCACCAGGCGGTGGAATGGGCGGTATGGGTGGAATGGGAGGCATGGGCGGCATGCCTCCAGGCATGATGTAGGAGCGTTATAGACAAACGACAGACAAAAATGAGGTAACAATCGGACCTACTAAAATAACTCGTTTTGAACGAGCTAGAATAGTGGGAGCTAGAGCATTACAGATTGCGATGGGCGCTCCACTTCTTGTGGAGCCTCCGAAAGGTCGTGCGGGTCCAATTGATATTGCAATTTTAGAGTTAGAGTCAGGGATTTTGCCTCTAACTATACGTCGCACGTTGCCGAACGAAGAATATCAAGATATACCGCTTAAATGGTTATCACAAGCGTAGTTTTTTTTACGCTTTAGCCGGTTCTTTTTTTAATGTTGCTAAGCAGGTGCTGTTTTAGCATATTTTTTGTTTTTATTGGTTAGGTTTCAAAAAAAGAGGAAGGTTTGTAGTTGAGTTTTTATGTCTCAACTATTTCGGCTTTTGGAGCATTTGTTTTTACTGAGTTGATTCCGTTCATGCATGCGGCTTTAGATGAGTATGCCTCACCTGTTGCGATTATTTCTCCGTTGGGAGCTTTTAGTCTCCATCGATATTGTTCTCCAGAACCTATGTATACTTCAAATTTGGGTGTTGCAGGCAAAAACTGTCCCCCAATATTATTTTGCACGTGATGTCATAATTAGTTTTTGGATGTTTTGTGTAGTTAAATCACGTTGAGTTTTGCTTGGATTGGTTTGTGCATAGAAATTTTTTGCGGGGTTCGGTTGTGGTCGAAATCTTTTTACTTGTGTAAACTGAAAGTTTAATGTTTGATTTGATTTCGAAATCGTTTTCAGTTTCCAGTTTGAAATGGTTTTTTCTTTGTTTAATATTGGTTGTTTCACTTTTTGCTACTGTATTCTA
>JAOZIF010000014.1:7037-12509 GCA_026014495.1 Candidatus Bathyarchaeum sp. | reverse complement strand
ATGTCACGCAGTATTTTACACCAGTTTTATTTGCAACTTTCACTATTGTGTTATTTATGCCTAAAAAGAGAAAGCAAAATAATGTGACTTACGCAAAAGAGCTTTCCTTGGAAGAATACCTTAAGCAGTTGCCGCCTCCACCCAAAAGAGCACGCCCACGAGTTAAAGATGGAAAAACGTGTCAAACAGCTTATTGCCCAACAAAAAAAGAAACAATAAATTTCAGCAGAATCACGCTTAAACCCTGTTAAAGCGACTATTTAGAGCAGATTTCTTTTGAGAACCGACATCAACCGCCATGAATCATCGGAACCAAAACAACTTCGTTAGCATCGTTGATTGCTGTTTCAAGTCCTTGTAGTGCACTAATTTCTTTTCCTTCAACAAGAATCAGAGCGTTTGGTCGGTGGTCATCAAGCTGCGAATCAACTAGAACTCGCTTAAAATCGTTGGAAAACACTTCCGTAAGCTTCGTTACGACATCTCTGACGGTTGCTGGTTCCTGTAATTTTACCTGAAACTGTTTTTTTCCTGAAAGCTGCTGAAATATCCCCAAAAATCTAACGTTTACACTGATGACCATATGTTATACTCTCTTGTAACCTACGAGCTTTCACAACCGAAAAGCTCCACTATCTCCGAAGTGAATTCAATTATGTCGTTCACGTGTTCTATTGTCTTTTCATTATCTACTTTAGGACTCTGTGCCAGTTGTTGAAGGCTCTTTTCGATTTCAACTAGAAAATTCAAGACAGGATCTTTAACATTCTGTTGGGTATTAAGCGTTTCATGAACTATAGGCACGATAAACGTGGGGTCTCCTAAACTATAGTAAATAGCTGCTTGAGCTTTTGTTAGCGCCTCCATTATAAAGCCTGCTGCCATGTACGGCGTATTTCTAGCAGCATTCAATTCTGCTTTTGCTTCCCTAAGATAACGAGTAGCCCATCCTTTTCTATAACTGTCCATCGCTGACAACAAGTTTCCCCTCTTTCTATTTTTTCTTCGGTATACTCACGAAATACGTTTAGTGATTATAAAAAGATTCGACAAAAACCAAACAATGAAGAGAAGGCTGTTCTCTTCAATTTATTCTTCATCAGATTCGAAATCTTCGGAACCATAAAGTGTGCTCGCTAATCGTGCAGTGTAGCCAGCTACCCTGTTCCTTAATTTCGTTGACGAAATGTTTGTGTATTCACTCACAAACTGTTTATTTTTCTCAAAATCTGCAGTAAACTTGCTCGGATATTTTTCTAGCAACTCTCGAGCTATCCTCTTCACCTGTTCAGTGCGTACTTTCCCCATTTTTCACCACGTTGTTCCTGTAACCTGTTCCTTACTTTATTCTGTTATGATGTCCCCTCATCATGCCTTTTATTCCTTACGCCTTCTAACTCAAAAAAGTCAACAAAATTCTGGAAAATCTGGTCTGCAACCTCACTTTTCTCTCTTCCCTTTAGCTCAGCTACTGCGTCAACTACATCGGGAATAAACGAAGGAGTAGTCAGTTTGCCATTGAATGGTCCCCTGAAACGAACTGGGCCATCAGTTTCTGTCATAAACTTTGTTAAGGGTATGCGGCGGATGACTTCTCGTATGCCGCCCGAAAACAGTGCTGGGGGTCCCTCGGTGATGTAGTAGCCACGGTCCACGATTGTGGGGAGTATGCTGTGGGGCTGGCTGAACCAGTGAAGAAGAACTTTTTTGATTTTGTATGATGGGAGCATGTTTACAATTTGGCTAGTTGTTCCTCTAGAGTGAATTATCACTGGCAATTCTATTTTTTCTGCCACAGAAAGCATTTCATGAAAGACTTGCATCTGAATCTCTGTAGGTTCCCCATTTCCAGAGTAAGTTGCATCTAATCCTATTTCACCAACAGCAACCACTTGTTGCCTGTTCTTTGCATTTGCTAAAATCAAATCAACTGTATCTTGTACTTCGTTTTCGGCTAAGTTCTTGGTGTTCCAAGGATGAATGCCCAAAGCAGCGTACACATGATTAGGATGCTCTTTGGCTAGTTTGAGGCTTTTGTGGCTTGTTTGTATGTCCATGGCGTTTGCTACCAAACCCAAAACGCCTAACTGCTTTGCCTCTTTTACAATTTCTTTGACATTCTGTGAATACCTGTCATCTGCAAGGTGAATGTGAGCATCAACAAACTTCAATAAAACCCCGCCTACTTTTAATCTTGACAGGTTTACTAGTGCTAAAAACCTTTTTGTTAATTTACTTCTGAAACGAATAATCAACAGTTTACTCTATAGTAATGCGACCTAAAAAGGTCGGCAAAAAAGACCTTTTGATGAACAGATTCGCTGAGTAAGAATTGTCACTCAGTGATTGTTTCAAACTCGATTTTTATGGGTATGTTATCTTGGAATATAGATACAACTGGACAGTTTGCTTCTGTTCTTCTCCAAACCGCGTCAAGTTTCTGTTTTCGTGCTTTAGATTCTACAGTGACTTTCAGGTTCACGCCTGTTAACTTGGGCGAATCTGCTGGTTTGTCTGCCTCTGCTACAACTTCCATTTTACTGATTTCCACGTTGCTCTGTTTGCAAACATCCGCAAATATTGTTACCGCACAGTCAGCCAAAGACATTATAGCTAGCTCCAATGCTGATGGTCCTGTATTATCTCCGCCCTTTGCAGTTCCCAAGTCCAATACTATTCCGTGGCCTCGTGTGTTATCTGCGATTGATTGAACATTTTGTACCCATTTTGCGTTTACTTTTATTTTGGGCATTCTTTTTTCACCAATATTTTCTGTTATTATAGTTTCCTAAATTTAAAATATCTGTTTACTTAAGTTGTAGCGTAACTGTTTTATATAATTTCTGTATCAAAAGGAGATTATGTCACGGTTTCGTTCTGGCTTTGATGTTGATTGGGATGATCCCGCTTTAAAGCGTTGGCTTGATACTATTCAAAGAATTTCTACTAGGTATGTGTATCGTAGTGCTTTTAAGATTTATTCGTGTTTTACGGGTTTGTCTGCTTCTGAGTTGATTGATGAAGCTTTAGAAGATTTGCGGGCTGACCCGCGAGAGAAGCGAGATATTGTTTTGCAGCGTCTTTTGCGTTTTTATAGGTGGTTGAAAACTGATTGTCCTCGTATGTCTAAGGGGAGAGGGAGTAATGTTGTTGTGGGGAAGGGGCTTAGTGATAAGTTGGCGCATAATCGTGTTGCTGCTATTCGGAGTTTTTACGCTACTTTTGGGATAACTGTTCGGATGCGTGGGCGTACGAGTTTGCCTAAGGCGCGTGTTGAGAATGAGCGTATGAGAGTGAATGCGGAGCAAGTGAATATTTTGGTTGAGCATGCGAGGACTTTGAGGGATAAAGCGATTATTTGGACGGGTTTTCAAAGTGGTATGGATGCTCATACTTTGTGTTCTGTTAATTATGGAACTGTGGCTGAGGGGTTGAAGAATGGGGATTGTCCGTTAAAGATGGATTTGTTTAGGAAAAAAACTGGGGTTGATTATTATAGTTTTATCGGTGAGTCCGCTATTTCTGCAATTAGGGTTTATATTCGCGATATGGAAAGTAGGGGTGTTGTGTTTTCTTCTAAGAGTCCGCTTTTTCAGAAGCACAAAGGGGGAGGTAGGTTAACGCCTAATCTTATTCAGAATATGATGAAAATTGTGGCTGTTAAGTCGGGTTTTGTTGACAAAGACAATAACGGTAAGGCGTTTAATCCTTTGGGGCCTCATGCGTTGCGTGAGAGTTTTGGTTCGCTTATGATTAATAATGGGGTTCCTGATAGTATTGTTGATTTTTGGTTGGGGCATTCTGTTGGTGAGAAGGATAAGGCATACAAAAGTGTTCAGTTGAAAAGTTTGACTCGTATGTATCGTGAGCGGTCAAATTTGTTTAATGTGTCTGTTTCGGAGATTGATGTTGAAAAAATTGAGCGTGAGATTAAGAGCCAGTTTAAAGAGGAGAGTAGTAAGTTGCAGAGTTTGGTTACTGATTTGGCGAGTGAAAATGTGGAGACTAAGAAGCAGTTGGTGAGGCAATCTAAAAAGTTGGATTCTATGGAGCGTGATGTTGTTCGTTTGAAGCGTGATAGTAATGCGTTGATTATTTTGGCTGAGGCGATGCGTGACCCTAAAAAAGAGAAGGAACTTAGGAAATTGTTGGGTTTGTAGTTTTTGTTTTTCTCAAAATGATTACTCCGAGTGCTATGCAGACGGTTGCGACTAGGGCAGCAATCGCTATCGTTTGTGTGGTGTCTATTTGGTTGGTTGCTTTTTCGGTGTTTGGTGTGTAGCCTTCTAGGTCTAGGATGGTTCCTGTTATGTTTTTGGTGTCTGTTCCGCCTTGTCCTTGTGCGAGTATTTGTATTGTTGCTTGTTTGGTGTTCATTACGTTTAGTGCGTGGGCTTCAAATTTGATTACTGTTGTGTTGTTTGCTTCTATGTTTGTTGATGTGGACGTTAAGGGGACGATGCTGTACGCTGTTGAGGTGCATGTTACACTTATGGTTCCTTGTGTTCCTGTGTTGTGTATTGTTATGCTGAATTGTGTTGTTTCTCCTTCGTTTATTGTGGGGAGTTGTGGGGGGTCTATGTTTATTATTTGTGGGTTTGGCGTGTATTGTTGAATTGTTAGTTGGGCTGCTGTTGTTGTGGCGAGTGTTAGTGTTATGGTTAGGGCTAGGGTTATGGAGATTAAAATTTTCATTTTTTGTTTCTCCTGTTGTTTTGTTTTGAGTATTTGTTTGGTTTTCGGATTTAATATTTGTCATAAATGCTTTGTTTAGTTTTTAAACTATCATTGGATTATATTGTAAAAAGAAATAACTTTTGTATCAATGAAATATTGTATATTGTAACAGTTTTGGAAACTTTCGGGGGTTAAAAAAACGAACTATGTTAAACGTGTCGATTCGCTTTTTAGCAATGTTCAATCACCTAATGAAATTGGATGCGCTGGAGGACGGTGTTGTAACGATTATAATAGAGCGTGGGAGGACTGTTTGCAGATTGTTCAGGAATTACTTAGAAATTCTAGCGATTTGAAAGATGCTGAAAGAAAAATTGACTATATCTATGTTCTTTTACTTGAAAGGAAAATTAGAAAGACTTCTGCTAAATTAACTTTTGAGTTGGGTTCAACGAAACAGTTATTCTAGTAATATTTGGTGTATATCCTCGATTTTTTGGGCTACTTTTTTGCCCTTTGATGTTAATTCAATTAAGCGTTTGCTTCCTTGACCTTTTAGGTTCCAACCATGATCTATTATTAAGTTTAGTTCTACGAGATTGGCGATTCCTCTTCCAACAACTCTAGCATCTTTAACCTTGATGCCTTTCATTATTTTAGATAAATGTGCAGGTTCATCTATTGTTTTTAAATAAAATAGTATTCTAAGCGCAGTTCTTTGTTCTAATTTTTTGAAGAGCCTCACTTTTTCTCGTAGATTCTTTATTACTTTCTTCAATATTAACGTCTTTTTTT
>JAOZIF010000014.1:0-7027 GCA_026014495.1 Candidatus Bathyarchaeum sp. | reverse complement strand
TTAATCACAAAGCTTATAAGTAATTACGGTTAATTATGTTTTGGCTAATACACAAAGCAAAGGGGTTTAAAATGGTAAAAATGCAGGTTATGGATGTCGTATCCCTCTCCAAAATGGGGACGCCTGGAAGTTTCTATCTTTTAGTTCCTTTAAAACTAAAAGAAGATTTGAACGTTGACACCGAAACCGAGTTTGTTGTTTTGAGTGATGGTCGTAATATTTTGTATAAACCAAAAATAGCCCATAAACAGGAGGTCAATTAGTTTTGGCTAAGTTGGTTAAGCCTTCTGGTTCTGGTTTTTTGTCTTTGGAGGAGTCTAGGGAGAATCTTCTTTGTTTGCTTGAGGAGTATAAGGCGCGTAATGGGGCTAAAGTGGAGGCTTAGTTTTGTCGGTCAGTTGTAGCGTAATGTATTCGATTCCTGTTAGGCGCGTGTTTCGTGTTCCCCAGTTAATCTTTGTTCGTGTTGTCGATGGTTTAACGCATGGAGAAATGTTGGCTTGACTGAAACAGTAAAACTTTCCTCTTTTGCTCAGGCGTTACCTTTAGCTAAACGTGTTTTGTCTATTAAAACAAAAACTGAACTAATCGATGTTATCTGCGATTTTGAGCATCCAACAAGTAATGACCCGAAACTGCAAGAAGCCTACAACATGGCAATCGATGATGTTTTGGCTACTCTCAAAATTTGTTCTTGCTTCAAGGAGGCTTAATTGTTGAATGCGTTTTTGGTTTTGTCTTTTGTTATGTTGGCTTTGGATTTTGCGGTTGCGTATCGGCGTCACCGTCAGGGAAAACTTTGGAGTTGTTTAAAGTGACTGGAGAATTTGTTTCTAGTCTAGAATTTAAGAGAATTGCACAGTGTTGTCCTGTTGCTGCGATTCTTTTGGAGCAAATGTTTGTGAGACTTGATGTTCTTGAGGCAGAAATTAAACGTTTGAATACTGAGCGCATGAATCGTGTTAACGTTCATTGTGTAACATAGGTGAAACAAAAAATGAAACTAATAACCCTTCACTTACCTGAGCAGTACATTAGGGCTTTGGATCGTCTTGTTGATGAAAAGTTTTACCCGAATAGGGCTGAGGCGATAAGAACGGCTGTTAGGGACCTTTTGAGTGTTGAAGCGTGGGGGTTTAGGTCTTGAAGTATGAGAAAGTTTTGTTTGTTCTAGTTTTTGGTATGGTTGGGGCTGCTTGTTTGTGGTCTTTTGCTTTGTTGATTAACTTGAAGGTTTTTGTTTTGTGTCTTTTTGGAGGCTATGGGATAGCTAATTTGTTTTTTGCTTTTGGGTTGTTGGTTCTGGTTTTGGTTAGTTGGGGTTTTGTAGTTTACGTTATGCGCGAGTTGTCTAATTTGGATTATCAAATAACATTGGAGGCTGCCGTCTAGATGTTCAGTAATTTCGTATGGGCTTTATATCATTATTATATTTATTCTGTGAAAGGTCTTAGTTCTCTCATTTTTCTTGATGTTAAATTGTCCTTTGAATCTGCTTGCTTGAGAGTTTTCGGAAAAATTTTTGCTAAAATTCAGAAAATACTGGAGGTTAAAGCATAGATGTGTGGTAACTTGTTTGTTGATCCACAAAGTTTGCAGAATGTGTATAGCTGCAATTTTGTGTTGCGTGGCGATGTCGTGTATTTTGTGAGTAGAAAAAAAGAGGGGAGAGGCGACTGAAAGTGTTTTGGGGCCAGAATTGCATGCGTGAAGGGGGTTTGGGGGTTTTTCATTTTTTTCCTCCTGTTCAATGTTTTTCCTCTTCTATTGCTCTGGAAACTCCAGAACACATCAATGTTACTGGAGGATTGGTTTAGTTGAGGCTTGAAGGTGCAACTTTGAATGTGTTTTTCAAAGAAAAGCTTACGGTTAAGGTTACTGACGGCAAAAAGACTCTTCGTACTATCGTTTTGTCGAGTAATGGAAGAGTGGAGTATCTTGATGGGGATACTAGAGGTCGCAAAAAAGAGCTTGTTGCGCCTATTAAGCAAAATAATGGAGGCAAAAAACGTGTTAGGTGAGTTGTATGAGCCTCATGGTTTAGCTTTGGAAACTGCTAATGCAGTACTCGAGGTTAAGCATCCTTTCGCTGTGAACGTAGCTTTGGGTTGTCCTAATGGATGTAGTTACTGTTATGGTCCTTTAAGTTGTAAAGTAAAGCGTGAAAACTGGACAAACATGAGAACTCCGAAAGAGGCTCCAACTGAGCTTGTTAGAAAGCAACTTGCTAAGATGTTTGAAAAAGAACCTTTGTTAAGTATGTCAGGTTTTCCTAGAGGTGTTTTTCTTTCGTTTTTTACGGATTGTTTTCATCCAGATAATCGAAAAAATACTGAAGATTTGATTGATTATCTGACTTTTGGTTTATCTTCTACGCAAATTGCGACTTCTTCTAAACTAGGAATTTATGAGGGAGAACATGGCAGTTATCGGATTAAGAACGGAATAAGTCTTGTTTCTATTGATGAACGTTTCTGGAAAACATTTGAGCCTAATGCTGCTTCTCCAAAAGATCGATTGAAGTCTTTGTGTGTTGGTCATGAAAGAGGATTTTCTTGGCTGTCTATGGAGCCTTACCCGTCTAGTGCAATTTGGAAACAGGATTTAAACAAGTTTCTTGAAGAGGTTACTTTTTGGGGAGTGGATTTGATTGTTTTTGGAAAATGGAATTATGATAAACGTGCATCCACTGAAGAAGCTAGACTCGAGTACAAGACTAACGTTAATGTTTTAGTAGATTTTTGTAAAAGCAACAAAATTAGATTGCATGTAAAGTCTGAGACTTTAGATTTTGTGAATGGGGGAAAGCGGGGGAGATAATTGATGCTCACTGATTTATTGAAGAAATCTTTGAGGAGGGACGACAACATGGGAGTTCCTCATCCAAAGGGACACAGCAAATTCTGTGTAAACGGCAAAGTGTTTTCTGAAGCGGTTCCAGGATGGGTTATCGCTGTAGCAAAAAAGACCAAGATTCAGTCTTGGTTGCGAACTATGGTTGATTGCCTGTTTTGTGGTGCTATTTCTTTGTTTTTGCCTCCCTTCCCACCCCTAAGTCTTGCCTTTGTTGGATTACCCTTTGATGCATCTAGTATAGTGTGTCATGATGGGGAAAGGACGAAATGGGCAAATGGAGAAAAAAGCAGATGACTACAAAACCTAAAGACTTTGTTCTGTTATTTGTGGTTTGTTTTGTCATAGGGTTAATGATGACCTTGTGGACTGCACGTATTGTCACTGAATATGGTGTGGTATTTAATCTTGGAACTGGTGAACGAGAAGATTATGAACTTTTGGGTAGACCCTTAACCGTAATGAAGCAAACAAATCAATCATGTTTAATTTTCTTAGATAATTTTTTGATAAATTGGGTTGCTTGGTCTGGACTTTTTGTTGTTTCAGCAATCTTGGTTTTGAAAACTTGTTTACCTAGAAGAGAGATGAACCAAAAATGACCGAACAAACAGAGTGTATATTGGACGCAACTGCAGGCAACCAAGTTTTTTACAAAACTAAAGAAAGTGAGAAAGTCGTTTATCTTGACTTGGAAACCAAATTAGAGCGTAAACCTACAATATTTGCTGACAATCGCAAACTGCCCTTTCAAGATTGTGTCTTTCATACAATTCTTTTTGACCCGCCCCATGCGTGGGCTTTTTACAGTATATTTTATGGTTTTCCAGATGCGAAAACATTTCGTGAAAATCATCCGAATGATGGTCGTGCATATCCAACATATTATGGAATGGATAAATATAAAACTAAATCTGCTTTGATTTCAGCAATTTTTCAAGCACAAAAAGAGTTCCATAGAGTTCTTACAGATAATGGTATGTTGTGGTTAAACTGGAGTGACCTTAAAGTTCCTCTTAAACGAATATTACCTTTGTTTAGTGATTGGAACGAATTAATTAGATTGAGAGTTGCAAGCAACAATCAACAAATGAGTGATTGTTATAATTGGTGGGTTGCTTTTGTGAAGGATAAAAAAACAGTAAGTTTGGAACATTTCTTTCTTAGGGGATAAAGAAACATGAAAACAAAAAAACAAAGCATCCCTGAGCCTAATGGGTGTGAATTTTATGTTGATAATCCACTAACTTATGATAAGAAACCAAAAGTTTGTTCGTTAATGGTTCCTATGATTCCATGTAGACATCATAATTTTCTTGACTGCACTTTTCGTTTAGAAGAGTTGGAGAGTAACAAATAATGACAAACTTTGGAAATGAAAGATGCCCTAAGTGTGGACGAATCCTTGAGCAGAACTTTGATGATGAACAATACAGATGCCCAAATGGATGTGATTAATGTTGATTGAACAAAAATTAACATTAAGAGAGAAAGGCAAGATTCTACATGATGATGTTGAATACTTGCTAAAATCATTCCAAAAATATCGAACAGGAATAATGATTTCTATTGAAGGAGAATCTGCTGAAGTATTGCGTGATATTCAAGGATTAGTTAGAACAATCCAAAGTCGTAAACAACAGATAGCCGATGAAAACGTTCTGTTGCAAGATAGAGCAATAGATTATGAAAAACTACTTCAATATATCATAAACGAGTTGGGTGCAAACAAAGATGAGTGAAAATTTTAAAGTTTATGTGAATGGCGCACTTCTTACAGTAAATGAGTTGAAAAAACAATATCAAGAATTAAGTGTAAGTGTACCACAAAAAACAAAAATAATAAACATCTTAAACAAAACAACGAAGCCCCTTACTAGAAAGGAACTAGCTAATTTGGTTGGCACATCATCAGTTTCGATAGCTCAAGCTTTAGATAGGTTAATTTCAGATGGTTTAATTATTGATTTTAAATTGGGTCGGAGACTTTTTTATCTTTTAACCGAAAAAGGACTCATCTTTTGTAATAAAAAATAGAAGGGGTCACCATGACAGAAGGTAATCCACATAAGCCTCATCTTGACGGAATAAAGACGCTTGCTATGCTCAAGATGGAAAAGAACTTCATAGCTCACAACGAAAAGGGATACCCTAGACACCCTTACAACGACAAGAATCAGCCCATTAGATTCCTAATACAAAGAGTGCATGATGAGTTAAAGGAGCTTGATACTTCTCATGAAGCGTTTGAGGCGTTGCACACAATTCCTAATGAATTAATTTCGTCTGAAGATTTTATGGATGAACTTAACGAGATGCGTGAAGAGTGTGCCGACATTTCTAACTTGATTGATTACTTGTTTGAGAAGCTAACAGTTACCTTAGTCTCTTTACATCCAAGTCACACAAGGGAGAAAGAGCAATGACTTTTTGGTTAACTGAATTATTCTACAAAATAATGGAAAATCCAGAATGGATTGACTTAGAAAAATTAATTGAAAACAAAGACTTTGACCATTTATTTGTTAAGAAAAACAACACGGTTAACATCGACCTTGCAGACATTCGGTCACTTATTTTCGCTTTTATTAACGATACAGAGGATTACCTCGAAGAAAAGGGATTGATTATTTCTTTACATTCAAAAAACAAGGAGGTTGAATAAATGGTAAAAGGATACATCTGTCAAGCAGATATATTAAAAATGGATGGGGAACTTGTTGAAGAAAAAATCTATCCTGAAGAGAACTCAGAAGTCGCTAGAATGTGTCTAGCATTGGTTCATGTAGGATGGAAAAAAAGAACAGTTAAAATGTTAAGTCAGCCGATAGATCCAAAGAAGTTCAACGAATACTGGAATAATTTAGAACAGGGCGGATACTTCAACAAAGACAAAAAACATACAATAAACATTGAGGATCTTGAAACCGTCCCATTCTGTCTAATGCTTGCGGTAGCAAAAGGGCAACTCAAACGAGTCAGTGCGGATTAATTGTTAGAGGAGAACACGCAGAAATGATTGAACCAAGATACGTAAAATTCACTTTCAATGGATGGAATACAATAGGACATCAAATCAAAGACAGAAAGGAACTCAGGGAATGGCTCAAAGATGGCAGCTTAACAGAAGGCGAAATAGTGTATGAACTCAAAACTAAGTATGAGGTTGTCAAGTGGAAAGATGGTTCTTTGTTATTATCGGAGGTTAAAGAATGACTGTTTCTGAACAAAAAATAAGTTGTGTTTGTTCAGTTTGTGAAATTTATGGTTATTGTCATGAACCTATGAAGGGAAATATCAAAGAGTGGTGTTGTCACTACAAAGGTAAAGTTCCGAAAGGCTTCATTCTACATGATGGGTATGTTAAGAAATTTCACCCTCAAAACTGGAAATATTATGTCGGTTATGTTTACGAGTTTCAAAGTAAGAAAAAGCGATGGCTCAACGAGTGGGAAATCAAACAACAAAAAAAGGAGGCTGTTTACGTTTACGACTCTGTAAATAGGCGTTGGCTTGTCTGTCAGAACTGCGGAAAGAAAACACCTGCTTGGATGTGCCCAACTGCTGAAAGATGTGCAAAACCTTCAGATTACAAAACTGAGTGCAAATGGTGTGGATACAAACATGAATCAAAATAAAATAGTTCCTAAAAAAGAAACAAATCCTATTGATATTTCGCTTGTTTTGGTGGATTTATTCCAAAAAGGCTACGGAGAAATGACTGTGAAAGACCTGTTAGATTTACTCAGAGAAGGAGTTAGCTTAGAATGACTGTTCCTGAAGTAAAAGAGAAAGAATGTTTTGGGTTTAATCGTTGTTGGAATCAAGTTAGGGCTAAATGCAAACTTGCTGAATTATGCAAAGAAAAAAACCAGTTCTCTCAAATTGTGGCTTTTGTGAAGACCAATCACCCTAAATGGCTTGAGGATTTAGGTTATAAAATGGTTGAGGATAAGGACTTGAACACTTACTTTAGTAGAAAACTTGGGAGAACACAGAAATGACTTCTCAAATAACAAAGAAAAATGAATGGCTCGAAGATGCCGCATTTATTCTCAAGTTTATGACAACCCATCTAATAGACAGAATGCTTGTGGAATTAAAACATCGTAGAGCCTTAAAAAAACATAATCAAAGTCCACTTTGGGAAATACTAAGAGTTCCTATTGAAATT
>JAOZIF010000128.1 GCA_026014495.1 Candidatus Bathyarchaeum sp. | reverse complement strand
CTTTAGTTATGTCTGGAACTCCGCAAACTACTATTGTAACGTTTTTTGTTTTCTGTGTTACTTTGGTGCTGTCAGAGTCCCTGTAAGGATAAACTGCTATTAGCTTTTCTTGGTCACAGACAACTATTTCGCCTCCTTTTAGAATCAGCGGTTTTTCCATGCCAATTCCCAAGATTTGCTCACCCTCTTTTGCGAACCTCATGAGAATATCGCCTTTTAGTTTGTCTGCATCAAATGTTGCTAGGGCAATTTTGCTTTTGATAGATGCTATGTTGTAGGCATCAACAAGAGTGTTTATGCATGGAAGAGTTTTTCCTGCAAGTATTCTTCGGGTCAATGCCTCTGCTGCTGGACGGTTTTTTGTGGGGTCTATTTTTATGCTCCAAAAGAAGTCACGGTAAGCCCTGAACGTTGGGTGGTCTTTTACTGACTCTAGGTCGTAGTCTTGTTTGATTTGTTTTGCTACTTCGAGCTTGTAGGCTTCTAGCTCGTCGTTTCTCTTCTGGACGTTAACACCATCAATTTGCAGTAGTAGAGCGTTCAGGTTTGGAAAACATGTTTTGAGTTCAGAATCAATTTCTAGAGTCATTTAACAGTCATCCCTGTTTTGCTGTAAATAATTCTTTGTCAGGATATGTTTTTAATGGCTCTTAGGGGTAATCCGCGAAATCCCAATCTTCAAAGGTTTCCTGTTCTTTGTCTACCTTTTTTCTTGTTGATAGTGTTACTATTATTAGAATTACGATAAAGGCGGCTAGAACGCCTCCGATAATAACAAACTCGGAAGATATGACTACAAGACTAAATGTGCTGCTGTCTGCACCGCTGTAAACTTCGTCCCCTGACCACGTGGCTCTTATTGAGTACACTCCGCTGGCAGGAGACTCCCATATGTAAGAATACTCTCCATTAGAATCAGTTAAAACACTTGCCAACATAACTAACGGCGAACCCCCCGAACTAACATATAACGTAACGTTTTCTCCCGCCAAAGACGGCAAAACTGACCCCGTTATCTCTACGCCCTCTTGCGCAACTACAAAGTCCGTAGAAAGCGACATGTAAATCTCTGAAGAAATAGGCGTAGTATAGCTGGACGCAACTTGCCCCGGAGCTGACCTCTCATAATTTGTTAACGGTATCACTGTTGCTCCTGCACTTTGAAGAATCTCAGGGCACTCGCCAACACGCCACCCGATTTCCCACTTGCCGCCAGTAGTCTCGGCTACGTAATACTTCTTTTCGTCATACCTGTAAAAATACACTTGAGTGCGTGCATCCTTTGGGCTTTCCGACAAATGAACTCCCACCCACATGTGTTCCTGCTGCTCCAAAAGAAGCAAAACAACGTCAAGTCCACCCGCTTTCATTATAGATGCTGCTAGTATAGAGAAGAGGTCACAGTCGCCCTCGTTGTCAACAAGCGTTTCTACGGCGTATTTTTGAGGGTCACTCTCTACATACGGAATCTGATGCATCAACATAAGAACGCCATTAGCAAAATCCTCTTCATTATTGTAAATCTTCCATAAATCATCCGCAATTGGCTTCACAGCATCAGGAGTCACGTATTTTGAAAAATCATTACCTTGCGGTCTGTGACTTTGACTAACGTAATACTCGTACAATGTTTCAGTTATTGAAATCGTCAAATTGTATGGAGTTGACCCGTTTGGACTATCCAACAGTTCGTAGCTGTATTCATAGCTGTCAGCTAAACAAACACTAGGCAAAACAAACAGTGACGAAACTAAAAGAAAGGCGAGGAATACCTTCTGATGCCTAGCTACTGAAAGCATACACTAACCACTTCTTTACCGCACTATTTATGGTTGGCCAAAGTATTAACTATTACGTTACACGAAATCAATAAATCAACTCACAAAAAACCATTCTCCAAGCACAAAAGAAACCGTGTAATGTTAACCTTAAGTTATTCACACGTCTGTGCGGCATATTAGGAGACTAATAGCAGTTCATTGTTGAAAACTAGCTTTTTTTCTGAAATTTTTTGCACAGCACACATTTGCTAAAAAAGTTCACAAAAACATTAGCCTACCACAACAAAACTAACTTTTCACGTCTGCTTTGCCCAGCATCTTTCGTCTTTTATCTTCACCGGGCTTCACTTTCTCTTCGACTAGGGCGTATAATCTTTCATAGATGTGACAATTTTTGCTATGAAAAATCAGTTTACCCGTCGAAAGATTCAGGTCTGCTCTTCGGTTAATCTCCGAAACTAATGCCTCATTAAACATTTGAATGCCCGCAATATTTGCAGGCAAACCAGCATACGCATCCCACGACCTAAAGTAACAAGTCAAATGCAGTTTGTTATCTGAAACTTCCGTATCTATTAAACTCAGGCAGGGCGGCTCATGTTTTCTGTCCTTGCTTAACCACTTTTTAATGTCCTCAGGCAACCTGATAACAAACGTGACTTGACGGTCTTGTATTTCATCTACATACCGTTTGATGGCTTCTTCTACTTGGTCAACTGGGTCTCGCATTCGGCTTCCATAAGTGTATGTTTCATCCTCAATTTCTCCAGACCACAAATACTTCAGAGCATACCACTGAACATACTGCATGTCACACGGAGCCATAAAATCCAGCAAAGGACGGTTTGCGGGGTTAGTTATTTCTATGCTCACATTCAACTTCTTGGTTTCAGTAATTTCTGAACCATAACCAACATTGAAAATCTCCCCGTTATACCAAATCTCATTCAAAACCTTATACCAAGCATCCGGACAATCAAAAGCCTTAATCACCGCATACTTCAACAAAAGCACCTCATCACAAACACCATCTATACATGCAAGTGTTTGTAAATATTTGTGTCTTCAGCTGAACAATGGCTGCTAAAGAAAATCTGTTATTGTTGAAATAAGTGTGTTAGAACGAAAAATGAATGTGCCTTATTCTTCAATCGTTTTTTTGATCGCCTCAACTTCCCGTGAAACTTCATCCAGCTTCAATTTTATGTCTTGAAGGTCAGTTGACACGGACTTGTCAATCTTATTTTCTGGTTCAAAGCCGCCCTGTACTCCAAATGTTACAATAAAAGCAACTAAAACAAGCGCACCAACTGGAAAGAGTAACCCAAAAAGAATATCCCCAAGATACCCTCCACCTAACGCAACAAAAATGTAAACTGAAGATATCACAGCTACTGCAAACCAGCAACTCGCTATTATCGCAGCTTTAGAATTCATTTCTCTACCTCCTGTTTAAGACGATTAGGTGAAACATGGATATCAAACTCATTAAGCCTGTAATACCTTAGAGCTCTTGCCTCTCCCTCAACCAGAACAACTCGACTTTTGATTATATTTTCTCTTTCAAGTTTTTTCAAGTGTATTTTTGCTAGTGCTCTGTTGATTTCCAGTTTGTTTGCAATTTGATTCAAATACATGTCTTTGTCCTCTTTAGCTAACACAATTACTATCTTGAGTCGCACTGGATGCGCTAATGCTTTCAATTTTCTTGACAATTGCTCGATGTACGTCATCCATGTTTACCACAATATTACATGTAACTAAAATATTACATATAACATTTTCGCGCCAACAACTACTAATCTGCCTGTTTATACATCAAAACCTATTGTCAGTCGATTGATCCACTTATCCTGCGTTGCCTGTAATCCTCATAATCAGGTATAATCCTATCATACTCTTTATCCATCAAAGTAGACGAAACCATAAAATCTGCAGTAGAACGATTACACGCAACCGGAATATTCCAAACCACAGCCATACGCAAAAGAGCCTTCACGTCAGGGTCATGCGGCTGAGACTCCAGCGGGTCCCAAAAGAAAATCAGAAAATCGATTTCACCATTTGCAATCTTGGCGCCAACCTGCATGTCGCCCCCTAGTGGTCCACTCTTGAGTTTAGTTACATCTAAGCCTGCTTTTTCGATAATTTTTCCTGTGGTTCCTGTTGCATAAAGCTCATGCAAACTCAAAAGATACTTGTTGAACTTCACCCAATCAAGCAAATCTTCTTTTTTGTGGTCATGAGCAACCAAGGCAATTCTCTTTCTTTTTTTCATCAAAACCGTTTCACCATTCACTGTTCTTTTCCTTCTTTACGTTTACACCTTTTTTACCAAAGTGAAAAAGAAAAGACTTTGCTATTGTCCCTATTGTTGTTCTTTGTTGGACTTCAAATTCTTGGGCTGGTAAACACACCATGGGTCATCTGCCAAATAATCGCCCTGCATTTGTGTGGGCTCATGTAATGCGCCGCAAAAGTCCATGTGCTCTGTAGTTACACCGTATGCCCTAGCGCGGCATCCTCCACACACTTCACGGTGCTCGCATACGCCACATTTTCCTTTCAGTTGATCAAAGTCACGTAGCGCCCTGAAAACCTCTGATTTGAACCAAATGTCCTTGAATGACTTTTCTCTTATGTTTCCTAAACTGACCGGCATGTATGGACAGGGAGTGACCTCTCCAGACGGATAAATGCGACAATAGTAAAGTCCAGCCATGCAGCCTCTAACCCAACGTGACATGTCAATGCCTTCGTCTTTAGCAACGCGCATAAACTGGGGGGCACATGAAGGCTTTACGTTCAGTTTATACTTTGTTGTCTTGGCTAGGGTACTTCGAATCATGTCTTCGTACATTTGTGGTGTTATGTCCTCGATGTCTGTCCCTCTTCCCGTGGGCACCAAAAAGAACAAATGAAAATTGTCTACGCCCAAACTTTCAGCCAACGCCATTACGTCATCTACTTCGTCATAGTTTTGTCGCGTAACTGTGCAGTTAACCTGAACCGCTATGCCCGCATTTTTGAGTGCCTTAATCGCATTTACTGCATGTTCCCAGCAGCCCTCTACGCCACGGAACTCGTCATGCCTTTCAGGAATACTTGAGTCTAAGCTGACTGCAACAGTCCACATTCCAGCATCTTTGAGCTTTCTTGCAACTTCATCGTCAATAAGCATCCCATTGCTTCCCATTCCCATCCGCAACCCACGGTCTGCACCATACCTGATAATCTCGTAGATGTCCTCTCTTAGCAGTGGCTCACCACCACTCAATATCAACAGGGGTCTGCTAACTTCAGTAATCTGATGAATAAGCATCTTCGCTGCGTCGGTACTCAACTCGTCGGGCAACTCTTTTTCTTCCGCATTAATGTAGCAGTGTGCACACTTCAAATTGCATCTTAACGTCACGTTCCAAGAAACAACCAACGGAACATACTTTTCCTTACTAGGCGCAGCAGAAGAAGGCGCAAGTTTAATCCTAAACTCACACTTTCTATCAGACGTCATCCTCAAAGGATGCGAAACATTCACAGGAAACGGAATAAACTTCTCAAACATAGATTGCGCATGCGCCCTACAAAAATTCTTGCAGAAAAGCTGTCCTGTTCCACTTTTTTTGTCCAATTCTGCTTCCATATACTTGTGGCTTCCATGGATTGGACAATTCAAAAACCGCATAAACCCTTCCAGATTCTTCATATCCATCTTAAATTCTATGAAGTGGTCACTAAGCATCAGTTTTTGCAGTTTCTCTTTTGACAGGCCAACCTTCAGAGACACATTAAACGCGGAGTCAACTGTTTTATCTCCAAATCTCTTTTGTACGCGTTCCATAACTTCTGATATTCGCTCTACACCCAACTGCTTGGCTAGTTGGTCTACAACCAAAAAACCCTTTATGGTCTCATATTCTTGACGCAAACGCATCTCAACAACATGTTTTGCCCACTCACGAAACAGGTTTTGGATGCCCTCTTTGGCTCCTGAATCTTTTTTAGCAAGCAACTCTTCAACATTTCTGGTATTCTCACTTAATCTCTTGAAGAGTTCAATTTTTTCCTCAACACTGGGAGCACGATTCTTAGCAGCCATTACTGTCGAGTCATCTACTTGTACAATGTCTTCCAGCATTTCTTTGGCGTCAGAAACAAAATCGCTGTAAAACCTCCACAGCGAACTTTCTACAGAGGGGCCCTCCACTTCTAGTTCTTCAAGAACAATTCTGGACTCTGCAGCCATTTTGCTTATCATAGCCATATGATACAGCAACGACCCTTCCATGCCCGCATCATCTTTACTGCCAGAGGCACCATGGAAAACTTCGGTAACTAGCTTTTTTGCTGTTTCAAAGTCTCCACCAGCTACAGCTTCAGATGTTGCATCTGTCTTGTTTTTTCTCTCTTTTAGCAGAAGAGCCCACTTGTGACAATGGTATTCGTCATACTTCGTTAAGGTCTCCCTCTCCGTGAACGATTTAATGGCGTTAAAGCGCTGACGGGTTATAAATTCTTTGTTATTACAAGACCAATGTAATCTAAACGTTACTAAAAGTAAAGTTTATATTACATTTAATGTGTTGTGTTAATATCTGGTGTGTTGATGAATCCTAAAATAATTGCAATATGCAGAGTTGCCCTTGCAGCCTTTTTGGGTGCATTGATGCCTAGTCTCATCACTATTGGAGACCCAGTGTTGCCTATAATCCTCATGGTTGGTGGAATAATTCTAACTTGGGTTCTAGTCCGCAAAGACCGACGAACTCTTGTTGACGAACGGGCTCAACTAATAAGCCAGAAAGCATCTGCCACGTCGTTGGCAGTGTTTCTTGTAGGGACAGCTCTTATGGGTGTTGTTCTTGTAACACTCGGTAACGGTGGTTACCCAGACTTTTCGCCGATGGGTTACACATTGATGTACTCTGTTTGTGGTCTACTTATGTTAAACCTGCTTTTTGGAGTATACTACCGGCGAAAATATGGAGGATAACAATTACGTGCAAACTAAAATCAAAGTGTATCGAGCTATGCATAACCTAACACAAGAAGACCTCGCAAACGCAGTTGGAGTAACCCGACAAACTGTAATTGCGATGGAAAAAGGAAAATACAATCCGTCGTTGGATTTGGCTTTCAAAATTGCACGTTACTTCAAAGTAAGTATTGAAAGCATCTTTATTTATGACCAAAATGATAAACACGCTACAGGGGCTGTTAAAATTTGAGTGCAGAACACCGCAAACTCGCAGTAAGCATAAACAACGTTTCCAAAAGCTTTGGAACAGTTCACGCCGTCAAAAATTTGGACTTGCAGATTGATGCTGGAACCGTTTTTGGTTTTTTGGGTCCAAACGGCTCAGGCAAATCAACAACAATGAAGATGATAATGGGTTTACTGAAAGCAGACTCTGGACACCTAAACATTTACGGAATAAACGTCACAAACAATCCGTGGGATGTCAAAAAAATTGTAGGGTACGTTCCTGAAAGCCCACGGCTATACGACTTTCTCACTGGACTTGAATACCTAGACTTTATAGCCGACGTTTATGGATTAGATGCATCAACCAAAAAAACGCGAATAAATGAATTCTTAGCCGCCTTTGATTTAGAAAACCGCGAAAACGAAATGATTAGCGGCTACTCTCATGGTATGCAACAAAAAATAGCAATTATCGCTGCTCTGCTACACAAGCCTAAACTGTTAGTTCTAGATGAACCCTTAAGTGGATTAGACCCAAAGTCTGCTAAAATCGTAAAAGACCTTATTCACAAATTAGCAAACGAAGGCATAACAACCATTCTATCCACTCACGTTTTAGAAATCGCCGATGCAGTCTGCGACAAAGTAGCAATTTTGTATCAGGGACGCAAACTTGCCGAAGGCACGCCATCACAACTACGTAAAGAAGCTAAGATGCCTGACTCTACACTTGAAGAACTATTTTTGAAGCTAACTGGCTCAAGCGACATTAAAGACATTGTTCAAGCCCTTGGAAAATGAGTTGAATCGTATTGAACTTTAAGCTCATATTGCATTTTGCTAAAATCTTGGCGCTCTCTTCAGTGAGAGCACAAAGAGTGAAAGGCTCTGTTCCTACAGGATTAGGTAAATCTCCAAAAGTAAATCTTGTTGTGGGTTTAGCTGGTTTTCTTGTTGCAGCATTTTTGGCAATCAATTTTGCTGGAGTCTTTCTTGAAGACGTCGGTGCAAGCATGTTTATGGTACAGATTTCCATTTTTCTTCCCTCTCTGATGACTTTGGCTGCAATAATGTACGGTTTACTCTTCGAGTTCAGTCAATCATCATCTGTAGGGTCATCAGACGTAATCAATTGGCTCCCTATACATGCAATCGAATTTGTATTGGCCTCGGCGCTCTCTATGCTCTACTTTTTGGCTCCCTTATTTGGAATAATCTTTGGCGCAACCCTAGGATTATCTTTAGCTGCAAACATGCTGGATGTAGGCTTGTTATGTTTAATTATAAGCACTTTAGGTCTGTTTTTAGGCGCGTTCATACTGGAAATTATACGTGCAATAACAAACCGTGTATCTTCGACAGTCTACAAACGCACCGGCAGAACAGCCGTAGCCGTAAGACTAATTGTGTTTCTACTCATGTTTGTTGTTTTCATGCTCGTCTCCAATGTTAATTTTCTGTTTTCTATACTTGAGCAGTTCATGGGCGGCGTAGAATCAGCGTGGTTCTTGCCAATACTTTGGCCATCTCTTACCCTAATGAGCTACCTATCCACAGAAACCATTCATGTGCTACTTTATGCACTACTCAGCATCGGATTTACTGCTTTAATTCTTTGGACAAGCGTAAAACTTAGAGAAAAATACTGGGTTCCCGCACCCTTTGCCATCAAACTTGCATCCTCAAAACCCTATTCGCCTAAACAAGGTTTCCTTGGAGGCCTAGGATTTAGTGCTGCTGAAGCTGCTATACTAAAAAAAGACTTTCGTGGCCTAACAAGACGAAAAGAGATGATGGTTTGGATTGCTGTGCCCTTAGGTATAAGCGTTATCTCCCTTTTTTCTGTCCAATCCTCTTTGACAACAGCAGCAACAACAATAGAACGCTTAGGAATATTTTCTGGACCCTTAATAGGAATATTCATGTTCGCTTTTTATCTAACCTTAACTTCTATTGGTCAAGAAGGAAGCGCCTTCCTGAATCTACGCATGATCCCACTAAAAGAAAAAGAAGTTATTAAATCAAAACTAGCAACCGCTTTAGTTCCTTCAACATGTGCTATGATTGTTGTCACCCTTTTAGTGCAGCTACTTGTACAGCCCCGATTGGAAACTCTGATCGCACTAGCTGTGACCTTATTTGCTGTGCTTTTCGAATGCGCTTTTGTTGGTTTAGCTGTGGGCAGCCGCTTTCCAGACTTCACCGAAGTTCCAAGGGCACGTTTTGTTGACCAAAAAGGCGTATGGCTAGGAATGCTTATCATCGCTGGATGTGTGGGCCTCACGGTTCTTCCTCTGGTTCTATACGAATTCCCTCTACTGGGCTCTTTTCCAATCCTTGTAGCTCCTGTTCCCTCAGCAGTTGCAGGCATTCTGATCTGTTACGCATGTTATCGGACAACTTTGAACAGTTTACAAAAACTTACAACTCAATATTGAGTGTCGATTAATATTCTTCTTCTGTGGCTTTTTTCTCTTCGTTTTTTTGACACTGGATTACTGTTTACTTTTTAAACTGTTTCAAACATTATTGTTTATTTATTGTAAAAACATTAATGATGCGTTTATCGGTGTAACTTTTATTTTTTGTCTTTAAACCACCTTTTTTAGAGCTTTTCGAAAGGTAAATAAGCTGGAAACTGTGTGTGTAATCTCAAACTGAAACTAGAGGTAGCTTAAATTGGCTAAGAAAGGTTTAGTTGTTAAAGCAAAAGAACTGAAAACAGACGTTGCTGTAGTAAAGGATCTTCAAGTCTCGATTGGCAAACTTGTTGATGACACATGGGAAGAACCTATGGGACCTACTCCAATGCCATCAATGACTGATTTGAGAGATTGGGACTTTGAACTTCTGCGACGTTACAAACCCTTTTATCTGCCCTTCTGTGACGTCTGCTGTTTGTGTACATTTGGAAAATGTGACCTATCAGGAGACAAACGAGGGGCCTGTGGACTGAACATGGCGGCTCAACAATCAAGGATTGTTCTCCTTGCTTGTTGTATCGGTGCTGCAACACACACCGCACACGCCCGGCACTTGGTTCATCACTTAATTGAAAAGCACGGAGGAGATTTCCCACTTGACCAAGGTGGCTTAAACATAGACGTAGAAGCCCCAGTAACCCGTCTGGTATGTGGAATCAAAGTTGAAACACTCCGAGACATGGAAGAAGCTCTAGACTGGGCAGAAGAACAAGTAACACACTGTCTTTCTGCTTGCCACACTGGACAAGAAGGAAGCAACCTAGACTTCGAATCAAAAGCATTCCACGCAGGAATGGCAGACCAAGTTGGAATGGAAATCGCAGACCTAGCACAAATTTCTGTTTACGGTTTTCCAAAAGCTGACCCTGAAGCTCCACTTGTAGAGTTAGGCTTCGGCGCAACAGACGTTAAAAAACCAACAATATTGGTAATCGGTCATAATGTTCCATCAAGTGTTGGAATTATTGATTATCTGACCAAAAAGAAAATGCTTGGGCAAGTCGAAGTTACTGGAATTTGTTGTACTGCTCACGACTTAACACGATACGAACCATCCGCCAAAGTTGTGGGTCCAATTTCTTGGCAACTAAAATACATCAGAAGTGGAATGGCCGACCTGATTATGGTCGACGAACAATGTATCAGAGCAGACACGCTTGAAGAAGCACAAAAAGTCAAAACACCAGTAATTGCTTCAAGTCCCAAAAACTGTTTGGGTCTAAAAAACAGAACTAATGATTCAGTAGATGAACTTGTCAACGATTTGGTTGAAGGCAAAGTTCATGGTGTTCTTATTTTGGACTCTGACAAGGCTGGAGAAGTTGCTGTGGAAGCTGTTTTGAAAGTTGCACCAAAACGAAACAAATTCAGTATAATTCCTGATATTGAAGAAATAAAAGCCGCAGGTGCAGCATGCAGTGGATGCAACGAATGTGTTCGTGCATGTCCAAACAACCAACCGATTCCAGAGGCAATGAAAGCCGCTGCAGAAGGCGATTTAGCTCCGTTCTCTGAAATTCTTGACAATTGTATTGGTTGTGCCCGATGTGACAGTGCATGTCCAAAAGACTTCCCACTTCACAGCTTCATGACAAAAGCTGGAGAACAAAAGCTGTGGGAAGAAAAATATCTGATGCGCAGTGGACGTGGTGCCATCCAAGACATAGAAATCCGGAATGTCGGTGGTCCTATAGTTCTAGGTGAAATTCCTGGAGTGATCGCAATAGTCGGATGTGCAAACTATCCTGAAGGTCAAGGAGCAATAGCCGAAATCACTGAAGAATTTGCCAAACGCAGATACATCGTTGTCTTATCTGGATGTGCAGCTATGTCTGTAGCCATGGTTAAAGATGAAAATGGACAAACTCTATATGAGAAATATCCTGGCGGATTTGAAGCTGGAGGCGTCTTGAACGT
Organism: Candidatus Bathyarchaeum sp.; assembly: GCA_026014495.1. Taxonomy (GTDB): domain Archaea; phylum Thermoproteota; class Bathyarchaeia; order Bathyarchaeales; family Bathyarchaeaceae; genus Bathyarchaeum. Next base: position 1,218 of record JAOZIF010000128.1, on the reverse strand, counting down.
TGGTTCATGTGTATCTAACCCACACATCGCCGGAGCTGCAATCAAAATCGCAAGCATCTTCGCAAAACGAAACCTACGCGGTAACTATGAAGAAATTGCTGACTACATCCACAACCGAGTTGGAGCCGTTGGTCTGGCTTGGGGAGCAATGTCCCAGAAAGCTGCATCAATCGCATCTGGTTTCTGGAGGCTCGGTGTCCCAGTTGTGGTCGGTCCGCATGGATCCAAATACCGGCGTATGCTGCTAGGGCGAGCAGACAAGAAGGAAGATTGGTACGTGTATGACGCCCGAACAGGCGACAAAGTATACACTGGCCCAACACCCGAACACTTGTTCACTACTGCTGAAACCAAAGAAGAAGTCATTGTAATGATGGCAAAACTCTGTTTCCGACCTAACGACACAACCAAAGGACGAAGCATGAAACTGACCCACTACATTGACCTGCACAAACGCTACTACGGAGTAATGCCAGAAGACATTCACCTATTCATCCGAAACAAGATGGACATACCCATCACCATGAAACCTGAAATCCAAAAAATCCTAGAAGAAAAAGGATGGGAAGAGACAAAGATTCCAGATCCAACTTTACTAAAAAGAATGGTTAGGAAGAGAGGTTGAATAAAATGAGCGCAAAAGCAGAATCTTGGCAAACAGCCGAAATAGCAGGCCCTACAAAGGCCAACGTTATAGTGAAACCTGAAATAGCCGCGGCAATGATCAAACGGGCAAAACGCCCAATCATTGTTGTCGGATATTTATCCACAAAAACCGATAAAGACACCGGAAAAATGATCGAATATGCTATTCGTATGAACAAAGCCTGCGGTATCCCAGTTGTCGCCACAGCACATACAATAAAAGAATTTGTGAAACAGGGATTCAATGACGCAATACAGATGAATGCTATGGATATTGGCAACCGACTCAAAGACCCAACATGGAATGGCTTAGACGGAAAAGGTCCATATGATCTGGCACTGTTCATGGGGCTTCCATTTTACATGGAGTTCGTGATTTTGGCTGGACTAAAACACTTTTCCACAAATCTAAAGACCATCAGCTTGGATCGGTACTTTAACCCCCATGCTAGCTGGTCTTTTCCAAACCTCAAGGTTGAGGAATGGAATCAAAGTTTTGAAACAATAATAAACAAGCTAGGAGGAAATTAAAAAAATGTCAATGTTTGAAGACATCCCCGTGGATGTTGGAGT
>JAOZIF010000130.1 GCA_026014495.1 Candidatus Bathyarchaeum sp. | reverse complement strand
ATGTTACTGGATTAAGCTGATTTTTCAGACAATCGTCTCTTTCTATTGTTTCAAAAACTTCGTTACCCTTGTAATAATTCCACAACATATGCCCGAAAGCATCTTCTTTGTCTTCCATTGGTCGACCCCTGCAAAAACCAAGGTAGCAACTATTTAACCTAAAATAAATAAAAAATTTGAGTTTATTCCTCAGCTTTTTTCTTTCTTGGTCTGCGTTTGAAATGACATCGTCCTAACCAGTTTCGGAGTTTTGACTGACAGTATCCATCATTGTTGTTTACACAGTGTTTTTGGTTGCATTTTATTTTTGTTCGCACTTTGTTAATCTCCAAAACTGGTTTGAAGATTACAACAGACGGTCTGCTTTAATCATTTCTTTTTTGTTTCAGACCCATTTCTGGTCGGAAAATTCCTTCTTCTGTTATGACTGCATCCACGTACTCTAAAGGTGTAATGTCAAAGGCAGGATTCAAAACCCTGATGCCTTCCGGAGCAATTCTTTCACTACCAATGTTTGTAACTTCTGTTGGGCTTCTTTCTTCGATAATTGCATCTTCAGATGTTCGCGACTGGTCCATGGTTGACATTGGTGCTGCAACATAAAATGGAATACCGTGTTCTGCTGCCAAAACCGCAACATTGTAGGTTCCAATTTTATTCAAAACCGCATCCCGAACAATACGGTCTGCGCCCACTACTACTTTGTCAACCATCCCTTGGGACATGACATAACCAACCATAGTGTCGCTGATTAACGTCACTGGAATATTGTCTCGCATCAACTCGTAACAGGTGAGTTTGGCTCCTTGTTGTCTTGGGCGGGTTTCACAAGAAATTACTTCGATGGCTTTTCCTTCCTCTATAGCAGCACGTATTACTCCAAGAGCTGTGCCATAATCGACGGTTGCTAAACTGCCCGCATTACAATGGGTCATGACCGTGTCCCCGTCCTCAATCAGTGATGCACCAAATTTTCCCATTTTACGGTTGGTTTCTACGTCTTCATCTGCCATAATCTGGGCTTCGTTCACCACTGCTTCTGCTAGTTGTTCTTTGGTTCCTTGGGTTTCTTGGGCTTTTTTCATAACTCTGTCAATTGCCCAAAACAGATTCACAGCAGTAGGACGAGTAGTACGCAAAACAGCAGCAGCCTCTTCTAATTCTTTCATTAGTTGTTCTCGAATCTTTGCAGTTGAATGAAAAGCAGTCAACGCCAAACCATACGCAGCCGACACCCCAATAAGCGGGGCACCTCGTACTTGCATTTCTTGAATCGCAAAAGCCATGTCTTGATAGTTTTTCAGTTTGACCCAGACTTCTTGGTTGGGCAGTTTTCTTTGGTCAACTATAGTAACTACGCCGTTGTCCCATTCAATTGTTCGCACAACTAAACACCTGATATGGTGAGTAAGTGCTTGCTAGCTAATACGTTTTCTCAAAAATTGTAAGCTACTCTTTTTTGTTGAGTTTAATTACAACCTCAACTGGACTGCCTTTCGGTAACTTCAGGTTGTCTTTCCAGTCATCCCCTACAGCAATGAGAGAGTAAACTCCAGAAACTTCTGCTCGGGCTTTCTTGACAAAGTTAACTAGGGCAGCTTGGGTTTCCCCTGTTTTTATCATGTCATCTACGATTAGCACGCTGTCTCGT
>JAOZIF010000084.1 GCA_026014495.1 Candidatus Bathyarchaeum sp. | reverse complement strand
GTTTACGTCGGCTTGGAGCAGGGCTCGTTGTATGTCCCGGACGAGTTCTTTTACTGTTTTTTCGTCCATGACTGGCGCTTTGAATACTTTCTTTAAAGCGTCATTTAACGAAGAGCCAAGGCGTTCCAGAACCATTTTGATTAATTCCTACGATAAAACACAGATGTTGCCGTTTATAGGTATTTAGTTTATTGTCTAACAGAATTCTACAACATAAACACAAAAACAAAGGAACAAATGTGTGAACCTTAAGCTCCAAACAAGTATGGGAAAGAATGATTTCAGAAAAAAGGTTGTTTTCAATATAGAACTTCTATTAGTATACTAATATGCCGCACGAACGTGTAAATCCATTAAATGTTGTTAATTGTGTTTTGTGCCCAGATTTTGGCTGCGTTTATGTCTTCGTTGTTTGGGTGGTTTGTTCGGCGCATGTCCCATTTGCCATAGCTACTAAAAAATCCGTCCAATATGTTTTGATTTTTTTCTTTAAGAATGGCTCTGACTTTTCCGCTGACAATTTGGTTGGTTTTTCCTGCGCCGCCCCAAGTTAAGAAGATTGCAAAGGTTTTGGGTTCGTGTAAATCAAGAGTTTTCAAGTAAGAAACCATTTCTGGGAAGGGATTTCCAGCACGAATGCCCGTTCCAACAAAAATTAAATCATAATCAACCAAATTAACATCTGATGTGGGTTCAGGATTGGCAACCCGAACTAGTTCTGAATTTGTTTCTGAGGCTATTGCTTGGGCGATTTTTTGGGTGTTGCCAGTTTTTGTGGAATATAAAACAAGAGTCTTCATCAAGAGCACCTGACAAGAATTTAGTAAATTAATGGGGAAGGGTCGTTTATTTTCTTATTCTTTTTTGTTAGTTAATTGGCACGATTTCGTTTTGATTTTCAACTGGTGAATTGTAAAAATTTTTAACTGTTCATGAATGATAGTTAATTGAGGGTAAATTTGTGGAGGAATCAGTAAAAATTGTAGAGAAGGCTCCCATTCCCTCCGAGGCAACTTTGTTGATTGGTTTGCCTGATGTGGGGTTGGTTGGGCTTATTGCAACTTCGTATTTGATTACTGAACGGGGGTTTGAAGAAATCGCGTACGTGGAGTCGGATTTGTTGCCTCCGGTTGTTGTTTTGCATAATGGGTTGCCTCATGCGCCTTTGCGAATTTATGGAAAAGATAAGGTGATTGCCGTTATTTCCGAATTGGCCATTCCCGCGCAGGCATTGCACAGGGTGATGCGAGAATTGATGGATTGGGCAGAAGCAAAGAAAGTTAAACAAATCATTTCTATTGGAGGAATTCCAACAGAAAACCGGCAAACAATCAGTTCCCCTGAAGTTTTTGGCGCAGCTTCAAACCAAGAACTCCTAGACACATTAGCCAAACAAGGCCTCAAAGTAATGAACGAAGGCTACATTGTTGGCCCCCAAGCACTGAGCATGCGATATGCTGTAAACAAAAATATGCAATCCATCGCCATTTTAGCCCAGTCGTTTTATAATTATCCTGACCCCCAAGCAGCAGCCATTGTCCTTAAAGAACTGGTAAAAATTTCAGAAGTTACGGTAGACGTTACTAAACTTTTGGAGAAGGGCGAAGAAATCCGGCTCAAAGCAAGGGACATGATGAAACGCACCCAACAAGAAATGAATCGCATGC
>JAOZIF010000082.1 GCA_026014495.1 Candidatus Bathyarchaeum sp. | reverse complement strand
AAGAGGTTGGCACCTAACCGCGCAGAGATGAAAATACGTTGCCAAGGAGGGCTTTATATTAAAGAGTTGGTAAGCGGCGATCAAGGGCGAACAATCCCTAGTGTAGCCTCTATTATCAACGCTAAAGCAAAACCTCTTGAGTTGGACGTTTTAAATGTTATACTGGAGGAATCTTAAGTTGGGAAGAAAAGCGAAAGGTTACCGTAGAAAAACCCGTTACCTCCTAAAGAGGAAACCTAGAGAACGAGGAAAAACAGGACTCAGCAAGTTGTTACGTGATTATGAGCCTGCTGAAAAAGTTGTGATCAAACTAGACCCTAGTGTTCATAAGGGTATGCCTCACAGAAGATTTCATGGCAGAATCGGCGTTATCGCTGAGAAGAGGGGGAAAAGTTACGTCGTTAATGTATCCCAAGGTAAAGCAATCAAGGAAATAATTGTTCGCCCAGAGCATATTACGCCTCACAAGGAGGAATAAAAATGGCGCGAAAGGCTCTGAAGGAACGCACTATTACGATTCCGCAAGTGAAAGAAGCCTTGGAAACTATAGGTGAGGAGCGACTTGACCAGTTTCAGAGACGATCACTCGATTATGCGACAAAATTCGCAAAAGTTGATTCTGATAAAGTGGACACTGTTTTGAAAGAGCTCGTTGAAACATTTGAAGTTGAAGAAGGAGAGGCTGTGCAGATAATAAATGCCATGCCTAAAAGCATCCAAGAGCTAAGAGTATTTTTGGCGGGCGGTCGCAAGATAATTGAATCCTCTAAACTAGAAAAAATTTTGCTTTTTTTGAACAAGTATAGAAAAAAGGAATAAATGACCTTTTAATTATATACTGTCTATAAACTAATTGTTACCATTTCGGGGGCGGGGAAAGAGTGGAAAGGAGCGAGAAGAGATACGAAGAGTACGCTTATGTTCTGGATTATCTTCTTCATGGAAGACCAGGAACTCATCCAGGGTATCGAGCAGGCGCTTTAGTTCAGGTGGTTGGTGAAGAATACTTCACTTTCCTTGAGGCAATCGCTAGAGAAGGTACTGTTCTCAAAACAGCTGATAGAGTTTACGTTGGAAAGGATTCTCGTAGAAAAATAACCTATATCATTGGACGAATAAACTATGACGATTTAACATCCAATGCTAAGATGGAACTTTCTGGAACCATAGAAAAAATAGTGATTAATCGAGAAAAATGGTTCGTTAACTTTTTTAACACCGCTCAGGCCATAACTCCTAGAATGCATGCCTTAGAATTGATTCCGGGCATCGGCAAGAAGTACATGTGGCAGATTATTGATGAACGAGAAAGGCGACCTTTCCAGAACTTGGAAGATTTGCAGAACCGCGCAAACATGCCTAACCCTTCAAAGCTAATTACAAGGAGAATTTTGGAAGAACTTGCTGGCGACAGCAAATATAGATTATTCACGAGAGCACCCTAGTGGAAAGAAGTGATCTTGTTAGGCGGACGAAGCATCTTCTTCGTCTTTACGGCTTTTTCCCAAAAAAACGGTTGGGCCAAAACTTTACAGCCGATTCTGAACTATTGGAGCGTTTAGTATCACATGCTTGTTTAACTAAGGATGACGTTGTTTTAGAAGTTGGAGCAGGATTTGGCTTTCTGACGCAACTTCTTTCTAGTGGCTGCAAAAAAGTTGTCGCAGTCGAGGTTGACCCCCCGCTTGTAAGCTTTTTGAGAAAACAGCTTCCCGGCCTGCAGAACGTAGAATTGATAGAAGGAGACATCCTCAAAGTTTCTCTTCCCCAATTCAATAAGGTTGTCTCTACTCCTCCCTACTCTATTTCGTCTCCGCTTCTTTTCCGTCTTCTAGAAAATAAGTTTGACTTTGCAGTTCTGGTTTTACAAAAAGAATTTGCAGAGCGATTGGCTGCTTTTGTTGGAACCAAAGATTATGGGCGGCTAACCGTTACGATTTACTATCATGCTGAAGTGGAGCTTCTAGATTACGTTCCAAGAACGCTGTTTTATCCTCCGCCAGATGTGGACTCCATGATTGTTCGCCTAACTCCTAGAGCTCCTCCTTTCAAAGTGGATGATGAATCACTCTTTTTTGAGCTTGTTAGAACCCTTTTCACTCAGCGAAACAAGAAGGTACGAAACGCGTTGATTCTCTTCTTACGTAAACGGGAAATAACTGGAAAAGACGCGGTAAATCTGGCTGATTCTATGGTTTATAGCACGAAGAGGGTACGGGAGTTGGCGCCAGAGGACTTTGGGATTTTAACCAACGAGCTTCTCAAAAAGCTTTAGACCTGTTGGGATTAAAACTAGAATAATGCGATATGCTTTCAATAGCAATTCGCGATGAATGCCATTCCCTGCTGACCCTTATGACATCCTTTAGAATTTGCTGTTTTTTCCGTTTTTTTCCAAAACAATATTTCCTATACAGAATAGTTTTTATAATATCTGTTTAACTATGATGGGCAGAGCAGATGAGGAATAGACAATGAAGGCTCGTAACTACCGGGAAGTAAAGGGTCAAGCCTATACGCGAAAGAAGTATATCCGCGGATCCCCGGCTTCCAAAATAGTAAAATTCACTATGGGCAACCCATCAGGTACTTACAAGTATCAAGCCCGCCTGATCGCTGAGAAGAATGTTCAGGTTAGACACAACGCTTTGGAGGCTGCACGTATAGCCTCTAACAGGGTTCTTTCAGACAAACTGGGAAATAATTATCTTCTCAAAGTTTTACCTTTTCCGCATGTTGTGCTTAGGGAAAACAAAATGATTTTTGGAGCCCACGCGGATCGACTTCAAGATGGAATGCGAAATGCTTTCGGAAAAGCCATCGGACTTGCAGCCCGCGTCAAAATTGGTCAATCACTTATACTAGCTAACGTAAACGAAGATGGTCTTGAATTTGCAACTTTGGCGCTAAAACGGGGAGGCGCCAAATTACCTACACCCTGTCGCGTAGTAATAGAGAAACTTGGAGATTAGTTGAGGGAGTAAATTTGCAGGGGTCTACCCATGAGGGCGGGACTTGCAAGAACGAGAGGCTCCTTACTTTGTTTGATATTCATGAATTGATTAATGGATATTATGGGGTTTGAATATGGTTTCTGAAAATTTGATTGTTAATATCGAAGAAAAGATTGCTGCTGATGGACGATTTACCGGTGGAAAGGGTGCTAATCTAGCTAAACTATTCCATATCTTGGGAAAAGACAACGTTCCCTATGCGGTAATGGTTACCACGGAATTCGCGAAGGTGCTACTTCATGACCCAAAGATTGTAGAATTAGTAAAGGAATTAGATGCTACACTGGCTAAAGACGATGAAGACGAGTCTAAAAAGGTTGCAAAGAAAATAGTAAACGTCATCGAAAACATAAAGACCCAACCTGAACTCATTGCGTTATTAGAGAAAAAAATTGTTATGATGAAAGAGCGGGTTGGACGTAACAGGGTAGCTGTTAGAAGCTCTGGAATTACCGAAGACATGGCTACCGCCGCTTTCGCTGGACAATTTGAAACATATCTTAACGTTCCCTTAGATTCTTCAAATGTAATTAAATACGTTTTGAAGTGTATTGCTTCTGCCTTTGGGTGGCGAGTTATAGATTACAGGCAAGATTTGAGAAAGAAGAAGATTCTAGACCTGTCAGAAGCTGACTTGCTTGATCAAGGTTTAATCTCTGTTGTTATCCAGACAATGATTGACTCAGAAAAGTCTGGGGTTGCTTTCTCAATAGACCCAAACACTGGTAACCGTAATGTTGGTGTTATTCAGGCAGTTTATGGTTTAGGCGAAATGATAGTACAAGGAAAAGAAAGCGCTTCTTGGACTGGATTTGTTAAAGAACCTAAAGTCAAAGTTCTTGGAACTATTCCACCTAGGGACTCACAAAAAGAAATGATGATTTATGACGCGAAAAGCAAATCGAATCGTGACGTTCCAGTTGGTGAGCGTGATCCTCGGGTCATAACTTTTGATGAGGCAACTCAGGTTGCAAATCACGTTACAACAATCGAAAAGAACTACAAAAAGCCAATGGATGTAGAGTATGCAGTCGAGAATGGCAAAGTTTTCATAACGCAGGCGCGACCAGAGACTGTTCATGCTACCCGAACCGTGTTGACTCTGTTCAAACTTAAAGTAGAACCAAAAGTGTCTCCGCTTTACATTGGTATCCCAGTTGGCACAAAGATTTCTTCAGGAGTTGTCGCTAAGGCAGAAACTCCTGAGGAAGCAGTAAAAGAAATTGCGGAGTTCAACAAGAAGGGCATGAAGCCGATGCTTGTTACCTCAATGACTACGCCTGACTGGGAAGTTGTTATGAGTCTTGACAAAGTTTCTGCTTTAATCTGTGAAAGAGGCAACCGTACCTCTCATGCTGCTATAGTTTCTAGAGAACGAGGGATTCCATGTGCTGTCGGCGCTGTTGGTGCCCTTAACTTAGATGATGGCGACAAAATTACCCTCGATTGTTCAGCTGGCCAAGCGAGAATATTCGCGGGTGAACTACCTTTTGAGGTACAAGAGGTTGAGCTAAAGGAAATTCCAGAAACTATAACAAAAATTATGGTTAACATCGGCACCCCTGACGAAGCTTTGCATATAAGTCAGCTTCCATCTCAGGGTAGTTCTCTTGTTCGAATCGAATTTGTTGTAGTAAATACAGAATTGCATCCTGTGTTTGCTTTGAGAGCCGACAAACTTGGTCCTGAACGATGGGCTGATGACATCAAGAAAAAATACCCCTTCATCAACTCTTTGGCCACTGAATACATCAAAAGGCTACAGACTGGCATATCAATAATTGCTGCTGCGTTTAAACCACGCAAAATTATTGTACGGTTCTCTGATTTTAAAACAAACGAATACGCTTCTCTTCCTGGAGCAGTATACTATGACATAAGTTGCAAGTGTGGCAAAAGTCTATCTCTGATACCCCAGAAGAAATGTCCTATCTGCAATTCAGCAGCAATCGAGATTAACAAGGTCGAACTTGAGTTCCAAGAAAGCAATCCTATGATTGGTTTCAGAGGCGCCTCAAGATACATCGACGAGTTCTTCTGCGAAGCATATGCACTAGAACTAGAAGCTTTCACAGAAGTACACAAATTAGGGTTGACAAATGCTGTTCCAATGATACCCTTCGTAAGGACGACTATTGAAGCGCAAAAAGTAACTGATTTAGTCAAAAACGCTTTCAAGAAAAAGGGACTAAAAATACCTGACATCATTTTCATGGCTGAAGTTCCAAGCATCTGTATTATTCCAAAAATATTCTCTGAATACTGCAACGGTTTCAGCATAGGAAGCAATGACCTCACTCAGTTAACTCTTGGAATCGATCGTGATAGTGAAAAAATCGCTTGGGCATTTGATGAGTCAAACCCTGCTGTGACCAAAGCAATCGAAATGCTTTGCGAAGGCGCGCACTCCATGAGTCCTGAAAGAACTGTAGGAATTTGTGGTCAAGCACCAAGTGATCTGGGGAAAGATTTTCTAAAATTCTTAACAATGCACTTGGGCTCAATTGGTGTTAACCCTGACAAAGTTGTTGAAACTTTGTTGTCTGTGAAAGGGATAGAGACTGAATTACTTGAAGTTGTTAAGAAAAACAACAAAGCCCCCATCAAAATTGCTAAGGAACTAGGAATAACTGAGGGTAACGCAAAGTATTTGGTCAAGAAATTTGCATAAGCGGTCTGAAGCTTAAATAAGCCTGTTTTACCCTCTTTTTCACTTAAGGTCATGAGTGTTGGTGCTCTTATGTGGAGTCGCCATCTTTCTGATCTTGTCCGAACTGTAGATGAAAACAATGTCCTTTGATCTTGAAGAAAGTAAGCTAAAAGAAGAAATAACTAAACGAAAGCCTAACCTCGTGTTATTGCAGCTTCCAGAAGGTCTAAAGCCAAATGCGTCTCGTTTAGCATCGATTGTAGAAGAAGCCGGTGCTATGCTTATTGTTTCAAGTGACCCCTGTTACGGCGCCTGCGATTTGGCTGTTTCTGAAGCCAAGCTCTTGGGTGCAGATCTCATTGTTCATTACGGACACACTCCAATTACTTTTGATGTTGATGTGCCTACAATATATTTTGAAGTAAACGCAAAAATTGACATAAAAGAAACAGTAACAAAAGCCTTGCCACATCTTGCTTCTTGGAGCAAAGTTGGTTTGGTAACAACTGTTCAACATGTCCACCAACTAGCTGAAGCGAAAAAGCTGCTTGAAAATGCCGGAAAAACCGTTTTTGTGGGCGACTCTAGGCGTGTTAAATATGCTGGACAAGTGCTCGGTTGCGATTTCAGTAATGCTCAATTTGTTTTAGAAAAGGTTGAGGCTTACCTTTTTGTTGGTGGCGGTAGATTTCATGCTATCGGTGTGGCTTTAGCAACAGGAAAGCCAACAATAGTTGCTGATCCATACGAAAATTTAGCGTATCCTGTTCAAGATCAGGTTAGGCGGGTCAGCATGCAGCGTTGGGCTAATATATCTGAGGCAAAGGCTGCAAAAAGCTTTGGCGTCTTGATAAGCTTGAAAAATGGGCAGATGAAACTAAATGAAGCACTAAACATTAAAACGAAACTGGAAAAACATGGACTAACTGCCACCTTGTTTGCAATCAGAGAGGTTACTCCTAGTGTGCTCATGCAGTTTCCAGAAATAGATGCGTTTGTGAATACTGCTTGCCCCCGTCTTTCGTTGGATGATGCGCCAAATTTTGGTAAGCCTCTTTTGTCTGTTAATGAAACACTTGTTATGTTGGGAGAGATGAAATGGGAAGACCTGCTCAGAAACGGCTGGTTCGGAAACGTGACCTAGAACGGACACTGTCAGAGATTGAAGCCAATCCGCTGCCCAAAGCTTACCTTGAACAGTACACTACTCCCTCAAATGTAGCTGCAGAGTTGCTATACTTAGCGGCGTATGTTTACGATGATATTATCGACAAGACTGTGGTGGAATTGGGCTGTGGCACGGCTAGACTCGCTATTGGTGCTGCTCTGTTAGATGCAAAGGAAGTCTTAGGTGTAGATGTTGACCGTGTTGCAGTTAAGATTGCACAAAAAAATGCGGAAACAATGGGAGTTAAAGAAACGACCAATTGGATTATATCAGACATTGATGTTGTTCGTGGCTCTTTTGACACTGTTTTGCAGAATCCGCCCTTTGGAGTTCAACGAAGAGGCGCAGATAGACGGTTCATATCCAAATCGTTAGAGTTAAGTAGCATAATTTACTCGTTTCACAAAGGCGGAGATAGTAACCGAGAGTTTATCAAAAGGTTTATTGAGGAGCACGGAGGAAAAATAACTAACATCTTCCCTATGTCAATGGAAATTCCGAGAATGTTTAAGTTTCACACAAAGAAAAAGCAAAGTATTCAAGTTGATTTGTATAGAATAGAAGGAAAATTTAATGCCAGAATCTGAAAGAAAAAGTGGGCTCTTCGTTGTTCCGGGAGACCGTTTAGGTGTCATAGAAGAGTTTACGTCCGGACCCGGAACATACGTGGAAGGTGGAACTATCCACTCAAAAGTAACTGGTTGCACCTTACTAGATATGTTAAACAAACAAGTTTCAGTATATCCTCTTGTTAAATCGGCTACTGTTCCACAGGTTGGAAGCATCGTCACCGCAATGGTTTCAGATGTGAAAAACAAGAACGCAGTTTTATCCATTTTTAAGGTTGGAGACAAAACTCTTTCAGGCTTTTTCAAGGGAATGTTACACATATCTGGTGTGAGTCACGGCTACGTAGACAACATGTTTAATGTCTGCAAAGCAGGTGACATCATGAAAGCAAAAGTGATTAGCACAGAAAACAGGTCCTTCTTTTTATCAACAGCAGATAACGATTTAGGCGTAGTTCATGCCCTTTGTTCAATATGTGGGCATGTGCTGCAGCCTGGAAATCGTGGGATGGGCTGCTCTAACTGTGGCAACAATGAGAGACGAAAAACATCTCCTGATTATGGAAAAGATATAACTCGTGAGGTCGAACAAAGTGAAAGTTAATGTTTTGAAAAGCGCAGACAATGAATTGAAAATTGAAGTTGAAGGTGCTGGGCATTCTTTATTGAATGTGCTGCAGAAGACCCTTTTGGAGGATGAATCAATAGAGGTTGCAGGTTATCATGTGCCACATCCACTAATTGATAGTGGGATACTGTATGTTCACACAAAAGACAAACAAAAACCTGAAGCTGTTATACTGACTGCAACCAAAAAAGTTCTTGATCTTAGCAAAGATTTCCACAAGTCCTTCAAAAAAGCGTCTAAGGCTTATACGGAAAAATAGCACCCTTTCATTTTATGTTTCAAGCTTTCTTTTTGCAGTGAGCAGAAGAACACTGAATGCTTCAACGCTATCTTCTGTTTGTTCCAAAATTTCTAGCCCCTCTTTTATTGTCATTGAGCCCATTATCCATGGATATACGATTAATGCTTCAGCGGCATCTGCCTGTTTGTGGCGATCAATTCTTGAGGGCAAAAATTTTCTTAGCCCTGCCTTTTTGAAGGCATCTGCAAGTAAACGCCCTTTAACCTTAATTCCTGTGGGTTCACCCTTCTTTTTGGATAATGCTAAAGAATAAAGGAAATTCACGTAGGCATCTCCCAGTTTGGCGAGCTTTTGGTCCATCAAAATTTCGTTGATGCTTTCGTATTTTTGTATGAATGCAAACATGCGAGTCCCTTCTGTTTTTGTCTAACGCTAACTATGTTTGAACAAAATTTAAAGGCTAAGTAAGCTGAATGATGGTTGATAGTTTTGGTTGATAAACGATTTCGTTCAATAAAATCTGAGATTCGAGTGTTGGGTATTGACGATGGCAGATTTGTTCCTCGCACTAAGGGAACTGTAACCGTTGTGGGGGTCGTGTATAGGGGAGGATATTGGTTTGAAGGTGTTATGTATACAACAATAACAATTGATGGATTGGATTCTACAGAAAAAATAGCTGATATGATAAAGGATTCTCAATACTACAGGGAACTTCGTGTTGTAGTCTTAGACGGCGTAACATTTGCTGGCTTTAATGTTGTGGACATCGATAAGCTCTCCTGTATGGTAGACTTGCCTGTTTTGTCAGTTGTGCGAGAAAAACCTGATTTGGAAGAAATAAAAGCTGCTCTTATGAATCTCCCAGACTTTGAGCTAAGATGGCGAACTATGGATAATGCTGGAAAGCTTTTTGAGGTTGAAACTAGGACTGGAGAGAATCCTGTTTACATTCATATTGCAGGAATTTTGCTTGAAGATGCCGAAAAGATTATGAAAACAGCCTCCACAAGAAGTAATATTCCCGAGGCGCTACGGGTAGCGCACATAATCGCGTCTGGATTAACAGGATAAAGAGAAAAGGTTTAAAAGAGTAAATTGCAACCCAAATTGCGCAGAACTTGAGGTGAACTGTGTGGAATTCTGTCCTGACTGTGGAATGCGACTGGTTTCACGTCGCAATAAAAAGGAAAAAAAAGTTGTCTTTAATCTTGTGTGCCCAAAATGTGGATACACGAAACATACTGGAGATAAGCCACCTGTTATTCCCAAGGCAATAGAACGTTCTCCCCACGAATCCATTGCTATTATTGGAAAAGAGGAGCAAAAACTGCGTACTTTACCCACGGTTAGAGTAGAATGCCCCAAATGTGGAAACAATACTGCATATGCGTGGCAGGTACAAACTCGCGGAACAGACGAGTCTTCAACACAGTTTTTCAGATGCACTAAATGCAACTACACTTTCCGGGAATACAGCTAAAACATCGCTTTGCTACAAAATCGGTTAAACTCATCCTTTCTGGGTGTGTGCTGCAAAAGAATCAAACAGCTTAAATTAGAGGTAGCTTAAACATAAATGCTAACGGAGAGTTGCTAATGTTCAAGGCTAAAATGGCAGATGCAAAATTTTTGAAGGATATGATGGGCGCCATTTCGATACTGGTAGACGAAGCCACATTCGATCTCACTCCTGAAGGAATCAAACTTCGTGCAATGGACCCTTCACGAGTTGCTATGGTTGACTTCGAGTGGCCTAAAACCGTTTTTAACGAGTATTCCTGCAGTGAAACGATGAAGATGTGCATCAACATAAGCGAATTGTTGAAGTTGCTTAAGAGAACAGGGAAAGACGAATCTGTTGAGTTGTCTTTAGATGAAAAAACTGGGAAGCTGAAAATTTCTATAAGGGGAAATTATTCTCGCACCTTTAATATGCCTACTTTGGAGGCTATGGATGAGGAGGTTCCAACTCCGAAAGTCAACTTTAATGTGAGCGCGAGAACTACAACACAGGGGTTACGTGAGGCTATAGAGGATGCTTCTTTGGTTAGTGATCATGTTAGGATCGAGGCAGATAACGAAAGAATTGTCATGAACGCCGCAGGCGATATTATGGGCGCTAAAATTGAATTTAAGACCGGAGACGATGTGCTCTTGGAGATGAAAGCAAAGGAAGCTTCTAAGGCTACTTTTAGTCTAAGTTACCTTTCAGAGATAGTTAAGGCGTCTGTGCCTACTTCAGAAATTGTTGTGATGGAGTTTTCGACAGATATGCCCATTAAGTTGGACTTTCAGCAGGAGAAAGATGGAAAACTGAAATTTTTCTTGGCTCCTAGAATAGAAGTAGAATAATTGGAGACTAAAAGGAGGTTAAGCAGTTACTTACTGCTTATGACCGCGCAAAGTATCCTTTCATGAAAGAGGCTGCTGTACACGTAAGAGACCTAGGAATAGACTTTGACGAATTAGAAGGGGATAGTGATTTTTATCTTCCATTTCTCGATAAAGCAGAGAAACGTATTGAATCTGCTTTACTTGATGTTTCCGCTTACGCAAAGACTCAACCAATTGATGATCCGAAAGATTACGAACTTGAGATTGTTTCTTTTCCACTAGCTGTTATGCTGGTCGTTGGAACTGAAGACTCTTTTATAAAAAGTAGATATGCACTAGCTGAAGCAAAACGGGCTTCTGCCTTACTTGATAGTGAAGAAAAAGAAAAATTGTTAGAAGTCGCAAATAACTTCGGCTGGGGCGCAAGATTGGTTAGCGATTTTAGTTTGCAGCCTTATGCTTTTGCTGTTAGTTTTCCGGTTTTTTTGAGGAACGCAACAGGCTTTCATGACAAGAACTGGAAACTTGTTAATCACCTTATGATTGACGGCGAAGTTTACCTTACAGAACGAGAAGTAAGCCGTCTGCTTGAAGAGGAAGTTCGTAAATACATTGAAGGGCGACTCGACACTAAGATAAAATCTCTTCCTTCAACTATTATGGCTCGAGTAAACCGATTGAGGCAGCTGTCTGCAGAGAAGCGAGAGCAAATTCGGCTTGAGGAGATGCCTGAGCGTGTGGTGATGGATGCTTTTCCTTCATGCATTAAGGGCGTGTATGATCGAGTTGCGGCTGGTCGCCCAGCTTCTCATCTAGGTAGATTTGCGTTGACTTCTTTTATGTTGAGTATCGGAATTAGTGCAGAGGAAGTCTTCAAGTTTTTCCGCTCAGTTTCTGACTTCAACGAACGAATGACCCGCTATCAAGTTGAACACATCGCTGGAACCAGAGGGTCGGGAACAAAGTACACTCCCCCAAATTGTGCTACGTTACGCACTCACGGTATCTGTGTCTCACCAGAACCCGACTGCAGAGGAGCAGTGAATCCTTTGATTTGCTACAAGCGAAAACTAAAGAATTTCCCTGAAGAGAAGCCAACTGAAAATAAATGAACCTTTTTTGTATGCGTAGTGTGCTAAATTTTTTTGATAACTCTGAACTTTAGTCGTCTTCATATTCGCTTTTTGCTAGTTCGACTGATTGGGTGTCTTCATGCTCTTTTCTTTCTAGCCCTAGTTTCTTTTTCTTTCCAACTTTTTCTCTTCCAAGCATGAAACTATATTCTGCTTCTGTTATCTCATCATTTTCTAGCATCTTTTCTAGCTGTTCTTCATTATAAATATCCATGGTCTCAGTTTCTTTTTCATCTTCGCGAATACTTTTCTTTTTTTCTTTTCTCATTTTTTACTCAAAAGTACTGGGTTTCTTGTTTGCTATAAATGCATCTAATTAATAAAAACGCATTTCGATTTGTCTTGTAACAAACGTTCTGCCTGTTTTGGTTCTTGTTCGCGATGACATGAATTCCGTTTAAATATTGTTTTGATTTAATAGTTTGTGTTGGCTGGAAAACATGTCCTCTTTGTCCCAGAATTATATCCGAGACAAATTTGCTGAATACTATAAACAAAACTCCGCATCCATTTTGCCCCCATCATCTCTGGAAAGGCGAGAGTTTGGTTTTCTTCTCCTTGAAGGCAAAGGTATGGCTAGGCATAGAGGCTTTGTAGATGCTGACAGTCTTAGGGCTTCGTTATGTAATGTTGTGCCTTCAGATGCTTACTATTCAAGCGCTTATTATGAACGACCCGAAGAAGAGATGAAAGAGAAAGGATGGTTAGGTGCTGACCTGATTTTTGATATTGACGCAGATCACATTCCAACACCGTGTGCTGCGGTTCATGACATTTGGGTCTGCACTGGTTGTGGAGCTTCTGGCAGGGGTGGTCACCCAGTAAAATGTAATTCTTGTGGTGGAACAAAATTCAAGGAAAAAACTTGGCCTTGTGATATTTGTTTAGAAGCTTCCAAGGTTGAAGCAATTAAACTTGTAGATGTCTTGACAGATGATTTCGGTTTTTCTTCAGATGTGTTGACTGTTGCTTTTTCTGGGCATAGAGGTTATCATGTTCATGTGGAGAGCGAATCTGTTCGAGAGTTGGATTCGTTGTCTCGTAAAGAGATTGTTGACTACTTGATGGGAATCGGGTTAGAAGCAGAATTTCACGGTTTAGGGAAAAGTGCCACGCCTGATAGAC
>JAOZIF010000010.1 GCA_026014495.1 Candidatus Bathyarchaeum sp. | reverse complement strand
CCGTCATGTAACTCATACTTGGCTTTGTCATGTATCTTGATGGCTGGACTTGACGGCATAAAGAAGAAGATTGATCCGGGCGACCCTGTGGATGAGGACGTTTACGAGTTAAGTCCTGAACGCAGACGTGCACTTAACATCAAGGAGCTACCAACAACACTAAAGGATGCTTTAGAGTCGATGAAGAGTGACGAAGTGGTTCACAAGGCTCTTGGAAGTCACATATTCGACGCGTTTATAGACTACAAGACAAATGACTGGAACCAGTACTGCTTGTATGTTACTCCGTGGGAAATAATGAAATACTTAGATTATTAAAAAAGAATATGGAGAGAGGTGAATAGCATGAAAGCATACCTATTGATTGAAACACGACCTGGAACATCTGAAGATGTAGTTAAAGCCATAAAAATGCGGTTCCAAAATGTTCTGCATGCCGACTCCGTTTATGGGCGACACGACGTCATAGTTGTCTTAGAAGCTCCAGATCTTGAGACACTAAACGAGTTCGTTTACAAAGTAATCGAAAAAGACCCTAACATCGTCCACACCGAAACAGCGATCACGCTCTTCTAGAAAAGGAGAGAAACACAGTGTCTTCAAAAGATCTCCGCAGCAAAAAGATACGGGCTTTCGTACTCTTGACTATGAGACCTGGGACGTCAGAGGAGATCGTACAGTCGAGGAAGATCAAAGGTGTAACATTGGCTAACTCTGTTCTGGGACGGTTCGACGCAGTCGCGATAATAGAAGCTGACAATTCCGAGCAACTAACAAAGATCATCTATGAGATGATTGAAGCTCATCCCAACGTAGTTCACACCGAAACGTTGCTGTCGATGTTCACACCGTAATCTGATTTGTCCTTAAAACCAAGCAAAATGCAAAAGTACCGTGTCGGGTCGAACATAGACCCGTCAACTTCCTTTTTTATTTTTTTTGATTTTGGTCTATGCAGTCCAGTAAGAAAAGATTTTCAGGTCTTTTATTTGAAGTTCTGCTCTAAGGAAACGTTTTACGTCCTCGTCTGTGAGGAAATGGTTTCCCTTTTTGTTGTTACGAACTGGAATTCCTGTTCGTCTCATGGCATCTCCTTTAGCGGTGTCTGTGAATATGTACTGGGCACGCTCAACGGGTAAAATGAGTTTTAGTCCAGTATGGTCTTTTGAGGGCACGCTTTGTGCGATGACATAAACGACGCAGTTGGGATTTTTAGAATGAGCCAAATCCTTAAACTCTTGCCAACTTTTCACTCGAAAAGTATCTGCCATTGCCCCGCCTCTTAGTTAATTATAGTGTATCGTTTCAGTTTCTTATCTCTGTTACTTACTTTGGAGAAAATCAAATGATATCGAAAGGTTTTTTTCCAACATGTTGCTTTCTCACTTCCCATTACGGTGAATGACATGTTTCCTGCTTATCTAAACGCTGACAACCTATTTCTTGCAACTGCAACCATAGTTATCGTTGTTGTAGCTTTTGTTCTTGATAAGGTAATCCGCAGGACAATATCCAAATATGGAAAAAAAGTGAGCATGGAACCCCACGCAATAAACGTCTTGAAGTTAGTTGCCAGACTAATAATTGCCGTGGGAGCAGTAATTGCAGTTCTGGGCATCTTCGGTTTGGGCCTAGAATGGATTCTTGGTTTCTCAACTTTGACTGGAACAGCAATAGGTTTTGCGTCCACTCAGACTCTGGGCAACTTTTTGGCAGGTTTTTACATAATGATTTCTAGGCCGTTCATGGTCAGAGATTATGTGAAGATTGATGATGTTGAAGGCGAAGTAAAAGAGATAACGGTTAACTACACAAAAATCTACACGCCCACATACACCATGACTGAGATACCTAACAAGAAAGTTTTGGACAGCGTGATTATCAACTATTCGGGTAAAAAGGACATAATTGATTACTCATTTAAGATGGGTTTCCCTCACCTTGAAAACAGGACAAACAAGCAGATGGTAGAGGATTGCATCAAACCAACCATTGAAAAGTTTTATGAAAAATACAAGGATGTACTCCCAAAGAAACCCGAAGCAAGTATGCTAACCATGGACAGACTTGGTAGGGAAGTTAATATTAGAATGTTCTTCCCTGAAGGAAAAATAGTCGAGTTCTATGACCTTCAGCCTGAACTGATGCGCGACATAGTTCATTGCTGGGACAAATTCAAGACAGACAAATGCGACGAAACCTGTTAGCTCCCTTTTTTGATTCAAAAAAATTCGTTTGATTAGTTAACAGGTAAGCCACAAGTTTAGGTTCTTCTGTTGTGCCATCCACAACAAGGTTAGCTAAGTTAATTGTCTGTCGCAGTAACCACCTCACAAGAAGTCATATCTTTTCTTGCACAACTGCGCAAATGTGATGAATAATGCAAAAAACAAAAGCAACCAAGGTTGGATTAATTGCTTTGTTGCTGGTTCTTTCAAGCCTTGCTAGTGTAATGTATGCCCTTGCTTATACAGAGAAACGTGAAGTAATCTACAGTAACACCCTTACAATCGAGGGAAAAGAGGCAAAGTTTAGGGCATTCTATCTATCTGCGCCTGCGGGACTATTTGAAGTCAAATTGACGGTTTCAGAAGGAAGCATAAAATGGACGCCACATTCTGCAGTGATGTTTGAGGATACACTTGGATGGTTTCCGTGTCGAATAGATGGAAAGCCATTCGGGACAATTCAAAGATGGGTCTGTGAAACAGAAGATGTCGGAAGTGTCACATGGAGCGTAGACCAAGAAAACGTGGACATGGTATGGTACATCAACTTTTACAATCCAGACAACTACGAAAAAGAAGTTCAAATCGAAATTACCAAAGTGTGGGAAACCCAAAACTATAACGACTGGGTATAACCACAAATCCACTACCAGAAACCAATCTTGACAAAAAAACATGATTCGTTCATGTTAACATCTTTTTTCTTTAATCTACGGCTAAAAACGGTCAATTGAAACCATGTTATAAACAAACATGCCGTGAACAAACTTTAATTAACTCTTTTACCTGTTTTCTCGGAGTATCGTAAAGGTTATGAAGCTCTTTTTGGGCAACATAAAATGATTGGAGAGAAAACTGTTGGAGAAATTTGACGTTATAGTTGTTGGCGCAGGAACAGGCGGATGCCTAACCGCTAAAACTCTTGCTAAAGCAGGACTTAAGGTCTGCATGATAGACCGTAAAGAAGAACAGAATATAGGAGACAAAGTCTGCGGAGACGCTATAGGAAAACATCACTTTGACAACATAGGAATAGCACATCCATCAGGACCAGAACTTGACCAAATAATCGAAGGCATCAAAGTTTACTCCCCCGACATGCAAACCGAAGTCAACGTCAAAGGAGAAGGCGTCCACGGATACTTGGTTAACCGATTACTCTTTGGTCAAAGACTAGTAAAAGAGGCAAAGAACGCGGGGGTAATCTTGATTGACAAAACCGTTGTCACAGAACCGCTTATAAAAAATAGGTATGTTGTTGGCGTTTCGGTTAAAGACCTAAAGACAGAAGAAAAAAGGGAGCTTTCTTCCAAAGTTGTTGTGGATGCAAGTGGACATGCAGCAGTTCTTCGAAAGAAGCTTCCTGCAGAATTTGGCATTGAAAACGAGGTAAAAGATGAAGATGTAGAGGTTTGTTATCGAGAAATTCGCGAAATAAAAGAGCCAATTGATGAGCCTGGATTCTGCAAAATTTACCTTGACCTGAAACGTGTTCCTGGAGGATACTACTGGATTTTTCCCAAAAGTCCAACCACAATAAATGTGGGCTTAGGCGTAGCTATGACAGAGGGTTTCCCGAATCCAAAAGATTTGTACAATGAACTGATTTTGTCTATGCCAATGTTCAAGGATTCAAAGGTTTTGACTGGTGGTGGGGGTCTTGTTCCAACACGAAGGCCAATAAGCCCAATGGTTGGAAATGGAATAATTATTATTGGCGATGCTGCTTGCCAAGTTAATCCGATTCATGGGGGCGGTATTGGCTCTTCCATGATGGGTGGAGTAAAAGCTGCAAATGTCATTATAGACGCAATAAAGAATGATGATGTGAGCCGAGAAGCATTTTGGTCTTACACGGGCATGTTCATGGAAGCGTATGGCGCTAAACAGGCGGGACTTGACATTTTCCGTATGCTTCTTCAAAGATTGAATAACGAAGAAATGAATTATGGTATGAGCCACCATCTAATCACTGACGATGACCTTCTTAAGACAAGCATGGGCGAAGATTTGAAACTTAACATAACTGAAAAAACAGGTAGGCTATTCAAAGGACTTGGATGTTTATCGCTTCTGAAAAAGTTGAATACAACAGCCAAGCTCATGAAAGAAGTTAAGGAATTGTATCGTAACTATCCGTCTTCCCCTGAAGGCTTGAATGATTGGGAAACAAAGGTTAATCAGGTGTTTGAGAACGCCAAAAACCTGTAAAACATGCCCTTGAGTCGACACACACGAGTGTTTAGAATATGCGGTTAGCTGCTTTGGTTAGCGGCGGAAAGGATTCAGTTTTGGCTCTTTATAGAGCGCAGCAGATGGGACATGAAATCAAGGTTTTAGCTACAATGGTATCCAACCGTTCCGACAGTTACATGTTCCATTTTCCAAACATACACCTGACAGACTACGTTTCTAAGGCACTTGAGATTCCGCTTGTGAAGGCTGAAACGTCTGGAATAAAAGAAAAAGAATTAGACGACCTCAAAAAGTTGCTTGCTTCCCTTGACGTGGACGGAGTTGTGACCGGAGCAATAGCATCAACTTATCAAAAAGAAAGAATAGACAAACTATGCAACGAGCTTGGCATCAAATCTGTTGCTCCACTTTGGCAGCAAGACCCACTAGACATAATGAAAGAACTGCTTGACCTCAAATTCAAGGTTATACTCGTGGGAGTTTACGCTTACGGCTTAGACCAAACTTGGCTAGGCCAACAGATCACCACTAAAACACTAGAAAAACTTGTGAAACTCCATGAAAAATATCAGATTTCTTTGGTAGGCGAGGGCGGCGAATACGAATCCCTAGTTCTGGATGCACCAATATTCAAAAAACGCATCGAAATAGTCCAAGCAGAAAGCAACTACGAAAACAACAGCGGCGTCCTTACAATCAAAAAGGCAAAACTTGTAGACAAAAAAGAGGATACAAACACGTGCACACGTCAACCAAGCAACTAGATTATTGATTGTACTCTGCCAACTTTGCCGTCTGTAAGTCGCACCTTGATGCCGTGAGGATGAGTTGAACTACTAGTGAGAATATCCTTAACTATACCCACAGTTAACTTACCGCTCCGCTGGTGCTGCTTCAAAACTATTTGTACACGGATACCTTGTTTGATGTGACGCCTCTGCTGATTAGGTTGCATTTCAAGTCAAATACCTAATTCGCAGCTTAATAGTGTATTCGCACAAACACATGATGATTCAAAATATGGCTAGCTTTCAGAAGCACCAAAAATTGCAGTAGCTTTCACTTTTTCGATACGCCCCCACGGTTTACTTTCGTGTTTGTGTATGTGTTTTTCGTTTTGTATACGAGCATTTGTTTTCATACGATTTGTTGATAAACATTTTTAAAGAAGAAACGCTGTGGGGTGCGTTGCATGTGGAGGTCATTACTTGACTAAGAACAGCAAAAAAGCAAAAACTGCAGGTCTAGAACAGCATAGACAAGCACTAAGAGCAAAGAAAATGAAGAAAAAAGAAAAAAAGAACGTTGCTCTTCCTGCAAAACATAAGAAAAAGTAGAGTGAACAGAGCTAAAACACTCCGCAAAGTGGGCGTGAATCAACCTTAAGATTAATCAGCAAACATACATGATTGATACCGCTCCACCTACTGAATCTGACCAAACGTAAGGAGATTGGCGCCTTCCCTTTTTTGTTTCTACAGGTTTATGTTTAGTCCATCAGCTACGCGTTGTCCGTACTCTGGGTCGGCTTTGTAGAATATTTTTGTTTGCCTGATCTGAATTTCTTTTTTGGCATTGCATAAATGAGTTACTATATTTCCAATTAGGTTGCTTCTGTCTTGGTCGGTCATAACTTTTCGGTAAAGAGCTCCAGACTGCACAAAATCGCTGTTAGGATGAGCATAGTTTTGTCGTGCAGCTTTCCCTGAAACATCGTACGCTGGCTCAGCTGCTTTTATGTCAGGTTCTGGACCCCCAAAACTGTTAGGATAATAGTTTGGAGCATCCCCTCCATTGTTATCAAAACGCATGTACCCGTCGCGCTGATAGTTTAGTGCTTTTGCGGCTTTAGGCCTGTTTACAGGCAACAGGTGATAGTTTGGTCCCAAACGGTAACGGTGTGCATCATGGTAAGCAAACAGGCGACCCTGAAGCATCTTATCGGGTGAAGCTGCTATGCCAGGAACAAAGTTACCGGGGGAAAACGCTGCCTGTTCTACTTCCGCAAAATAGTTTGAAGGGTTTCTGTTCAGTACCATTCGTCCAACTTCCATTACTGGATAGTCTCCGTGGGGCCAAACTTTAGTTACGTCAAAAACGTCAAATCTGTATGTCTCAGCATCTTTTACAGGCATTACTTGCACTTGAAGCGTCCACGATGGAAAATCTCCATTCTTGATTGCCATATGAAGGTCTCTAGTGGCGCTGTCTGGATCTACTCCTTTTATTTGTTCGGCTTCTTGTCGCGTGAAATTGTTTATGTCTTGATCTGTTTTGAAATGGTATTTAATCCAAAATGATTCTCCATCTTGGTTGTACCACTTGAAGGTGTGGCTTCCATACCCGTTCATGTTACGAAATGATCTGGGCGTTCCCCTGTCAGAGAATAAAATAGTTACCTGATGAAGCGATTCTGGAGTTAATGACAAAAAGTCCCAGAACATGTTTGCGTCTTTGAGGTTAGTTTTTGGATTGCGCTTTTGGGTGTGAATAAAGTCTGGAAACTTGAGTGGGTCACGAATAAAGAATACTGGTGTATTGTTTCCAACAAGGTCGTAGTTCCCGTCTTCGGTGTAGAATTTTACGGCGAATCCTCTAGGGTCACGTTCAGCGTCTGCTGACCCCTTTTCTCCGCCAACTGTTGAAAAGCGTACAAAAACTTCTGTGCGCTTACCCACATCTGAAAGAAACTTTGCTTTTGTGTATTTGGTCACGTCATTTGTAACCTCAAAGTATCCTCCTGCACCCCCACCTTTGGCGTGGACAACGCGTTCGGGTATTCTTTCACGGTTGAAGTGAGCCAATTTTTCAATCAAATGAACATCATGTAACAAGACTGGCCCACGTGTTCCAGCTGTAACAGAATTTTGGTCGTTATCTACAACCCTACCAAAATTTTTTGTTAATCTCTTCTGTTTATCACTCATTCAGAAAAACCCCATAAGTTATAGGGATGCAGTTCTTTTTAACGTTTTGATTTTTATAGATATACCACATCTAACCCATTAATGTTACAATGTAACAGCATCTAGTCTTCCAGATTACCCCAAAAATTTCCCGTTTCTAAAAAGGTTTATTAACTGTCTTTGTTTCTTAGCTACAAGTTCCTATGGGATGTGACCCGTTAACGGGTTGAACCGAAAGAATGTGAGGAATAAGAAATGGCATACAAATATATTGCAAAAGCTTGGAAAAAGCCAGATGAATCATTTGTCAAAGATTTAATGTGGCAAAGAGCCATAACATGGCGCAAACAACCCGCAATTGTAAGAATCAAAAGACCAACTAGACTAGATCGTGCAAGAAACCTTGGATACAAGGCTAAGCAAGGTATAGTAATGGCTCGAGTTCGCGTTAGACGGTCAGGATTCAGGAAAACCCGACCAACTGGAGGCCGTAGACAAAAGCGGTTGGGTGTAACAAAATTCAAAGTCGGCAAAAACATGAGATTGATTGCCGAAGAACGTGTTGCTAGGCGCTTCCCGAACTTGGAGGTTCTAAACTCATACTGGGTATGGGAAGATGGACGCTACAAGTGGTACGAAGTCATACTTATTGACCCTATGATTTTACCTGATCATCCAATAGCATGTCAAACAAGGCGTGTGTTCCGTGGCTTAACCAGCGCAGGGAAACAAACGCGTGGACTGCACAACAGAGGATTAGGTGCAGAAAAGTTTAGGCCAAGCAAAAAAGCAGCTCGAAACAAACGCATCAAACAATAATTTGAGCGATAGGGTGCATCCAAGTTTTTTTGGAAAAGTGCACCCGCAAAATTTCTTTTTATTTAACTGTTTTTTGTTTTATTCAGCTTGACATATTTATATCAAGTGTCGCATAGAGTTTTGATGCGAGAGTGAGATGTGTTTGGCTCAGTTGCCCATAGCTTATGTTGATGTTCGATTCTGTGCCCACGCCACCGAAGATATAGACAAAGTGGTTGAGGCAGTTCAGACTGTTTTGCCAACAGATCAGTTTGAAGACATACAATTTAACAGAAGTGTCTTAGAGGGCCATTACGGTAATCCCATAACATTTTTCGAAGCAAGGATCAAAGATAAAGAAATTATTAAAACAATAGTTGAAAATCTGTCAGCTAGCCTTGGTTCTTTTGATAAAGATGAGTTAAGCCGAACAATAAACAGGTGTGTTGACAAAGGGAGTCTCTACATTCGACTGGACAAGCAAGCTGCGTTTCAAGGAAAAATTAAACTTGTCACATCCGACCCAATCCGTATACGCATAAGATTCAGGAAAACTAAACGTGATGATGTAATCGACGCTTGTAAAGAAATTGGGATGTTACAATGAAACAATTTGCTGACCTTCATCTTCGGGTACCCCCTAATGATATTGTTCAATCAGAAAAAATGGTGCAAAAAGCATCTGAGTTAGGCTACAGTTTAGTTGCTATACCGTTTCCACCCAACACTACACGAAATCAAATAAAACAATTACAGCACATTTGCAACCAAGCAAAAATAGACTTTGTTTCAAGAACAAATCTTTCTCCAAGAAACTCAAACGAACTGCTTCATGATCTGCGTCACTGTAGAAGAAATTTTGAAATTATAGCCGTAAGATGCTACACAAAAGATGTTGCCAGACAAGCAGCCAAAGACAGACGAGTAGACCTCTTACAGTTTTCTGTTACAAATCTTCGTCAAAGATTCTTTGACAAACAAGAAGCTGAACTTGCTTCACAGGCACTATCATCACTCGAAATCGAACTAGCGCCCCTATTACAGTTAACAAGTTTTTCTAGAATTCGTCTCCTATCGTGTCTACAAAGAGAAACGGCAATAGCACAAAGAACAAAAGTACCAATAACTCTCTCTAGCGGCGCAACAACTGAAATGCTCATGCGTGGACCCAGAGACTACGCTGCACTAGCAACCGTTTTTGACTTGCAGTTGTCTTCTGCATTAAAAGCGCTGTCAGAAACTCCTCTGGTTACTGTTGAGCGAAACAGGGCAAAACTGAGCCCAGAATACGTGGCTCCAGGAATACGTGTTACAGGAATGAAAACCGTTGATTAAAAGAGAAAAAAGGCGGTACTTAGCTCTAAAAGCTGTGAGCGAACAGGCCCTTGGCAAAGAGGCAGTGTTAGATGCAATTCAATCTTCGGTTTGTAGACTTTTTGGCGAGTATGGTGCCAGCAAAACAAAAATCAAATTGATAAAAGAAGTTCCCGAGAAAAGCCATTTAGTGATTCGCTGTTCTCATTTGATGCTTCAAGAGGTTAGAGCCTCAATTGCCTCAACTGTTGAGATAAACGGAAAACCAGCTGTTATCCATGTTGTGGGTGTCTCTGGAACATTGAAGGCACTAGCTAAAAAGACATAGAAAAAAGAGAGCCAACTAGTTTTGTTATGGGCTCTCTATTACTCGGGTATTGTACTCTTGTAGGTAGCTTTGAAGGTCTTCAGGGTAGCTTTCTGGTTCAGTGTAAGGGAAGCAAGTCATTTCATGGAACGGCAGTGGGTCTACAGTGAAGTCCACGTAAAACAGGCCATCAACTTTGAACCAGACACTAGCAACTAAGAAGTAGTCACGTTCCATGTTTTCAGGAACTGGAGGCAAGTCAGTGGAAAACTGAATGGTTATTTCGTCTCCTTGGCGCATTATAACGAATTCGTTGTCTGCATCTAACAACAGCTCAGTTACGTCGCCATATCGCGTGAAATTACCAGTTGAAGTAGAATTTGTTGTGAAAGCTTGAGAGAGCAAAGCAGATGAAATAGGCGCTTCATCAACTATTATGGAGTCTGGTTGTTGTGTTGTTGTGTCCACTGCAATATAATCGAATTCTGTGTTGAAGAAAGTGTGTATTCTAAGGGAGTAATCATCGGTCAAAAAGACTCCCGTTAAGTTTACAACAAAACAGTCGGGCGTAACATCAAGTAACGGGAACTGCATGTTATCCGCAACAGCAATCCAGTTGCCTTCAGCATCTTTAACTTCCATGTAAGGTGGAGGAAATGGCTGCTCACCAGGTTGGTCATAGAATTGTCCCGCCCAGGCTCCTTGGTCTTCGCCTGTAGAGTAGATTATTGTTCCAGCAACTATTAGTTTGATTTCTTCTGCATCAGAAAGGTCACCCAAGTCTAGTTCCAAGGTATCCCATGTGAATTCGTTACCTTTTGTAGTGTTTCCGTCACGTTCCGAAATCAAAGATAAAACATCTTCTCCGCTTCCGGTGACGCAGGAAACTGGGGAATCAGGGTCTTTGCTGACAGTGTAAATTGTGCCTTGTTCGTCAAGTTCATACAAGTACGTGGCTTTGGTTGAAAAGACATCTACATCAGAGGCGTGGTCAACATACACTAATGTCGCAGAATCTATGTATGAAATTTCATCCCATTTTTGGGTGATGGTCATGTCATAGTATCCATCTTTTGGTTCAATTCGGGTTGAATTCAATTTAGTGTAGTCCCAAGGAACACTATAAAGGAATGAAAGACTTCCATCTTCTCGGAAGTAATCAAAAATTCCCAAATATCCAGTACCATCAGATATTTCCGCGGTGTACAAGTACTCGTTTCCATCCCAAACATACAGTGAAGGACACGATTTTGTGTTAACATATCTTGCAGTAACAGAAACACGACTGTCTAATTCTATCGTTTTAGTAAGGCTTATTGATCCATCATCCCAGCTAGTGAAATTCCAAAAAGTTCCTGCATACTCAAAACCATCAGGTACTGTTATTACGTAACTTCCTTCTTCCAAAAGTTCAAAATAGGGTGCATCATAGCTAACCCCATCTAAAGTAAACTCCATGCCTTGATAGTTTGCGGAAACAATAAGGGTGTGGAAACCGTTCTCGACAACTTGGAAATATCCAGATAAAGTGTTGCTTTGATTACCAAGGTTCACCAATTTAACGGAGTAACCGCCTTGTGTCCCCGCTGTAACTGAGAACTCAATTGGTACTTCTGTTTCGCCGGCAGCCAACTGAACAGTTTTAGTTGTTTCAACTTCGCCACCAATCAAAACTCTTAACTGAAGGGTACCTGGGGCATTCGCCAAGTTGGATGCTTTAGCTTTGATAGTTACTGATTCACCTTCCCAAACTTCGTATGGTTTTACAGCTAAACTGTACACTTTTATGTTTCCAGAAGCAGGAGCCGAACTTTCAACAGTAAATGAGTTGACTTGGTCGGCTATTTCAACGGTGTGTGTACCTGAACTTGTTTCAGTCACCTCAAATTCTACGAGTTCAGTTGCGCCACCAGATACTGTAACATCTTTTGTTTCTTGTATTGCACCATCGATTTTGAGGTTAACTGTGTATGTGCCGCTTGTCTCTCCAACATTAGTTACCTTAACCGAGATTTCAACAAGTTCATCTGCTAGAACAGAAGAAGGATTGATTGTTAACTCAGTTACTTGGAACTCTGCTGGTTTAATGGGTTGTGCCTCAGAAGTTACGCTAAATGAGACAGTTAACGTCCCTAATTTAACAACGTATTCGCCTTCAGCTTCTTCAGTAACCTCAAATTCTACAGTTTTGGTTTCTCCACCATCCAACTGGATATTTTTGGTTTCTTGTTTTTCGTCGTTTACAAAAAGTTCCAGTGAAAACTCGCTAGCTACATCTCCAAGGTTGGTTACGGTAGCTGAAACTGTTATGGTTTCTCCAACCTCAGCCGCGGTTCGACTAACTCCAAGATTTGTTATTTCCAGTTCAGCTTGCTTGGTTGGCTCTTCCACTGTAACTCTAACTGTCCCTGTTAGACTGTTTATAGTAACAGTGTGATTTCCAGCATCTAATTCTGTCGCAGTAAAAACTAACGTTGTAGTTTCTGCCGCGGAAAGCTGAACCGTTTTTGTCGCTATTGCCTCATCATTTATTGTCAAGGTTACTGAGTGATTACCACTTTTGTCTCCAATGTTAGTTACTTTAACCGAAACTTCTACGGGGGTTCCAACTTGAACCCAACTTTGATCAAAAACTAAGTCAGTCACCTCAAATGTTGCAGGTTTTGGAAGTAACGAATCAACATACAGGTAACTGGGAATTGCGATTGCCAAGATTATCAAGTTAACAATAAAAACGATTTTCAGTTTGTTTCTGGTTGATCTAGGAGTCAAAGGCATCCACTCGCAAGAAGGAAACATCTTTCTTATATTTAATATCTTTGTGAATCAGTTTATTACTGAAAAAACAAAACAGCAAGTAGTATTAACTTGTGTAATTAGAGCGCAATACTTTTTTAAAAAAGATAAAGGGGGTGCGCCATTTAGGCGCTGGCATTCGTTTATTGGTCTTCCATCATGTCTTCGGGGTATGCTAATGTCTTGTGCAGTGCTATGTCTAGCCCGTAGAGTTCTGCATCCCTTGAGACCCGCAGTAGGTTCAGTTTCTTTAGGGCGAAGAACATTATCAGTCCCATTACTGCTGACCATAGGAATATTGCACCGGCACCGATTGCCTGTATTCCGATTTGATTAATCCATGTTGTCGTGTCTGCGAATCCGTATAGTGGATGTGCTCCAAGTGCTGTTCCACCAAAGATTCCGGTTGCCAGTAGCCCCCAGACTCCACATGCTGCGTGAACTGGGAAGCATCCCAAGGCGTCGTCAATG
>JAOZIF010000021.1:33248-81217 GCA_026014495.1 Candidatus Bathyarchaeum sp. | reverse complement strand
CATATTAGGATACAAATAGAGGTACATTGTTGAAAACTAACTTTTTTTCTGAAAATTTCAGCACTGCACAAGTTTGATGCCAAAAGTTCACATGCACATTAGTATAATAGCAAAAATACAGGGTCTGGAAAACTGTTAACCACACAGTTTACATCACTTTAACTGAATTGCTTTTGAATGCAAGCCACACGTTTTGCCCAATTTCAAGATTTTTTTCAACAAAAAAACGTTTGGTTACAAGGGCTTGAAAAGGCAGTGGAGCGTCTACAGTTAACAAAACGGCGGGTCCTTGGTCTGCAAATTCGGTGATAGTCCCGTTCAGAACATTCATGGATGTATCCTGTATCTGCGAAAAGTGTATACTGATTTCTTCTGGTCTAATTGCGATTGTACATTCGGGCTTGTTTACATTTTCTGACACTTTAATTGTAACGCCTTCTACGTTTACAACAAAAAATGAATCTTGTTGACTTACCAGTTGAGCCTTGAAAACGTTTTCGTAACCAAGAAACTTTGCAACAAACTCGGTTTTGGGGTTTGCAAAAATTTCTTTTGGTTTTCCAGTTTGTACAATTTCTCCAGATTTTATTATTGCCATTTTATTGCCTAAACTAAATCCTTCAACTTGATTGTGGGTAACGTGAACTATTGTTACTGTGTTGCTACTGATTCGTTTCAATTCTTTTTTGAGTTCACGAGCGGCTTCTGGGTCTATCCCCGTTAATGGCTCGTCAAACAGTATTGTTTTGGGGCTGGTTGCTAATACACGTGCAAGAACAACTTTTTGTTTTTCTCCGCCACTCAGGGTTGCAGGTCTGCGGTGTTGTATTAACGTAAGCCCAGTAACCTCAAGAATCTGATTGACTAATTTTGTGCGTTCAGTTTTTTGGGTTCCCCTCATTTTTAGACCAAACTCAATGTTTTGGCGAACGTTCAAGTGTGGAAACAGAACACAATTTTGAGAAACATAACCGATGTGTCGCTTTTCTGGCGGTGCTCGTGTTATGTCTAATCCGTCTAGAACAATTTTTCCGTTATCTGGATGGTGAAAGCCCATTATTGTTTCAAGAAGAAGGGTTTTGCCTGCTCCTGTAGGACCAAGTATTATAAAGTAGTCACCAGTCTCGGCTTTTAGTTCAATATTTTTTAGCTCGAAGCCCTGCCAAGTTTTTGATATGTTTTCAAGTTCAAGTCCCATTTTGTTTCACATCTACCCTCTGTACATGAGCTTTGCTGGTTTAGCAACTATAACCCTGAAGACCACAAGAATTACAATAGCAAGCAAAATTAGCAACGCATTAATTGGCAACGCAGCACTCAAGCCTTCACTGACAAACACGTCATACAAATGGACGGGGGCTGTCTTTGGAAAATATGCAATCAACACAACTGCTCCAAACTCGCTTACTGCTCGTGCCCACGTAAGCAGACACCCTGTTAGTATTCCTCTTGATGCCAACGGAAAAGTTATGTTCAAAAAAACTTTGAATCTTGTTGCCCCTAGGCTTCTGCCAATCTTTTCCATCTCAGGGTCTATTGACAAGAACGCTTCTTGAGCACTTCTAATCATGAAAGGTGCACTAACAAAAGCCATAGCAATAACAATTCCCCATACTGTATCCAAAAAAGTGATGCCCAACATTGAAAAGGCTGCGCCGATTGAAGCGTCTGGTCTGAGAACAAAAAGCAAAGCAATACCCGCAGTGTTATGAGGAATCAAAATAGGTATGTCAATTAACGAGTCAAGAATGTTCTTACCCAGAAAACTGTGACGAACAAACAGGTAAGCAAACGGAATTCCCAAGATAAACATGAACACTGTTGCCAGAAAAGCGCAGTAAAAGCTCACCCAAATGGCGTTAAGAGTTCTTCCATCAGTTAAAACATCCAACAGCCCCGAAGCAGAACTCCCTAACGAACTGAAAATAGGAATCACCAAAAACAGAACCAAAACTGAACCTAAAAGAAAGGACACAATAACGAATGGTGACTTTTCTTTTAGCCAAGTCAAACTTTCGCCCTCGTAATTAGATTACTAGGAAACTTGTTAACAGTTAGGGTTCTTGAATAACCAGTGATTTTAGACTTTCTGGAACCGCCGCAAGGTTGTCAGTGTAAGATGAACTGAAAACAGGATGATGAGCTAACTCGAAATCATCTTTTCCGGTTCCTTCTAACAGGAATTTGATGAAGTCCTCTGCTAACTCAGCATTGGGCGCATTTTTTGGTATCGTCACCCCATAGTATATTGTTTCACCAGTTCGGTCAAGTGAAATAGTAGCAAATCTTTGATGTTCATACACAACTTCAACTTGCTGGTAGATGCTTTCACATTCAGATGAACCCATGTTAACTTCGTCAGGAAGCTTAATGTAATTAAAACCATACTGTTGCGCGTTGCTAAGATAAATCAGACAATAGTCAAGGTGCCCCGAATCAAGCAAAGCTGTCAGGTCTACTTCACTTGTCCTCAACTTCAGTTTATCACCCACAGGATTCTGAACTTCTGGAACAGTAATGGTGTAAGTTTCGCCATCAGATATTGAGTTTATAGGCGGATTCAAATTTGCGCTGATAAGGTCATGAAACAGGCTTGGACTATCATAATATATTTCGGCTAACTGAATCGCAGTTATTGCGCGATAACCAATTGAAGCCACCTGCGGATTACCCAAACCCAAGGTTACGTCAGAGCGAACCAAAATTGAATACCAATTATCCGCATTAATTTCGTCAGCATATCTGCTAGTGTTCGTGTATGCCAAAACAAGAGTGTTAGTTGCAAAACGGATGTAATAATCGGCATAACTCTCGTCACTGTCAGGCATCTTTGTGTCATACATCATAACGGGTATCAGCCCGTAATCTGCAACAAACAACAAATCGTTGTTTTGACCCAACTCTGTAACATGCCGTATTACCTGTATTGTTCCATGACCCTCAATTTGCACATCAACCTCAGGATGAACAGCCTCAAAATCTGCCTCTACACTTGCAAGCGGATATTGAAGACTGGTAGCACAGTGAATATTAAGAACGGTCTTAGGCGAATCTACAAAAACGTATGTTATAACAAAAAAATAGGTAGAAGAGAAAAGAAGTGCAATTGCAAGGACTGCAAATGCGATGTGTAGTCGTTTCAATTTTGCCTCATTATCCCTTTATTGTTTATTCTGCTGGAACGATTTCGATTTCCACCACGAACTTTGCCCAAACGCTACCCGAGGTAATTACGCCCTCAGGTCCAACAACAGCAATCCTTAGATTTCCAACATCCTCTGCAGATAGAATGGCTCCATCCAAGTGATAAGCGACAATCATTGTCAAAGTTTCGTTAGCTTCTACTGGATTTCCTTCAGCACCATAGGTGGCTATGTCCTGTCCGTTCAATTGCTCATATGTAACAGATGAAGCGTAACCGTCTGAAGCAGTAACAGTAACGGTGTCTCCAGTTGAAACGCCACCAACCAAGTCAAGCAAAGTCAAGATGGGAACTCCAGTGTAGGTGCCAATGTTTTTGATTGAACCGCTGCTTGATCGGGTTCCTCCACCCGCGGTGTAAGAGTCTAGACCAGCAATGTCAGTTGCAGACAAAACAACTTCAGTGCCATTAGCCGCTACCAAAGTTAGGCTCATGTCCATTGAAAGGGGCATTATTTCAACTTGTGCAACGCCTTTAACTGACTCTTTCTTTGATAGGTCAGGTCCTGTAAGTTTCAGAGGATAACTAGAACCAGATAGAGCTTCACCATTTATTTGGTTGGCAATAAAGATGTTAGAGTTGCCTTCGATGCGTGCTCCATCAAGTATGACCGTGTAGCCATCGCCAGCCATGACTTTAACAACATATCCATCCGCTAAAGCTTCACTGCTGATGACACCATTAGTCATTCCCCAATCCACTATCCTACAAAGGGGAGTCCCTGTCCACACATCACCGTCATCGTCCGTCCAAGAAGCACTAACCGAACTAACCTGAGTCTCAAAAACACCTTGAGACATATCTACCGCGTTTGTTCCATTAACGGTCAAAGTCCACGCATCACTAGAAGTATCGTTTGATTCAGCATCTAGCAGTATGTTCATTTGCACAATGTTCTTGATTGACTCACTGGATGAAAGCTCTGAGCCAACAAGAGTTAAAGGCCAGTAAGGATTCGGAAGTGTTTCAGCATTTAGATGCGATGCAACAATGATGTTGTCGTTCATCTTCACTATGCTATCATCAATTATAACTGAATAGCCATCTCCAGAAACAAGCTCCACTTGGTATCCAGCATCAAGAGACTGATTGCTGACTCCACCATTATAGTTGCTCCACGAAACCCACCGCCACAATGCGGTTCCGGTCCAAACATCGCCGCTATCATCTGTCCAGCTTATACCAAAGTGATTAAAGTCTGCGGTGTATGCTTGACGATCCATGTACAAATCTGCTGTAGCGCAAACTGCAACGGTCCAATCCCTTACGTTGGGCGTGACCTGTATTTGAGATACATACTTGACCCAGAAGTGACCTTCAGTAAGCAAACCTGAAGAACCTACAATAGCCATCCTCAGAGGGCCTTTATCTTCAGGCAATACTTCACCATTGCACAAGTAATTGACCATCAAAGTCAAGGTCTCATCGGAGGATACTTCACTTCCATTAACAGGATCATAAGTGTTGTAACCCTTTCCGCTTATTTGATCATAAGTGAAAACCATCGAATAGCCATCTGAAGCAGTAATTGTCAAGGTAGAGTCGCTTGTCATCCCTCCAACTAAGTCAAGAAGCGATGAAATGGGTATGCCAGTAAAGTTTCCAACAAGTGCAATTAGTCCACCGCTGGTTTTGTATCCTCCAGGGGAAGTGATTGATTCAATGTCTGTTATGTTGTTTTCATCTAAGACCACTTGTTCTCCATTAACGCCAATAACAGTTAGTGTCAGTGGTTCAAGGTCAATTGTGTCTTGGTTTGGTTGAAGTAGAAGTTGCCACGAAGCAACAGCTGCTACGATAACTATGATGACGGTTGCGATTGCTATAATCTTTTTATCCATTGTGAATTCACCCTTTGTTCTATGCTCACATTCAAACGATATGCACATAAAAGCATTTCGGAAGTATGATACCGTTTGGAATAATGGATAAAATGCATTCTATTACGTTTTTTAGCATATTATTTACATTATTTTATATGGCATCATAAGAATGATGTCTCTGTGACAACCAATAACTAACACTTAAAACAACCACAACCACAATTACTGAAACAAAAATAACTGTTATCATTGGAAACTCTGTAGCTTCATTTGCTTCGGGAAGATCTTTATTACGAAATGTTGTGGTTAACGTAAACTGATTGTTAGAATCGTCTAAGAAGTGATTGGCATACAGATAATACGTTTCTACCTCAATTGTGCCCTCAACCAAATTGAAAGCCATAATTCTTAGACTCGCAGCACCCAGTTGATTGTCAGTGTCTTGGCGATTATACATTAACTCATGTCGACCGCCAAGTGTTGTTCTGCTCCCAGAAGCAGGATAATGATGACCACTCAAAGTCAAGAACACGTTCGAATGTGTGTCTAACACGTTAGTCTTGAGATTAGTTGGCCAATCAGGGTCATCGCGTCCTTTACCGTCGTATCCGCCCGTGGTGTTCAAGTAAACATGTGCTCCAACAATTGCATGAGATTCGGGACAGGCATCCAAAAGGTTGTTAGCCCAATCCAAAACATCATCGCTTGCCTCGTATGCAATGTTTATTATTAGACAAGTCCAATTATTGACGCTGAACTGAACAGCGGTGTTTTGTCCATCCACGGCGTCATCAATCCAGTAAGTTTTTGTTGACAAAGCCTCGGGGTTAAATGCTGCATATTGGTTGCCGATCCAGCATGTTTCGTTATAGTCATGGTTTCCCGCATTCCAACAGTACGGAATACCAGCATCTAACAGGATACTCATTGACTGGTTAGCGTTTTCCCAATGTGTACGATTGAATTCATCTTCAACAATATCTCCGGTGTGAATTACCATTTCAACTTTGTACTCTTCTGCGTGATTGACAATCCAACGACAAAGACTGTCATAATAAGTTGGATAACTTTCAGAAAGATACTGTGTGTCTGTTATCCAAATTATCGAAAAGTTTGCTCCTGACGGCAACTCATACAAACCAGCTGATGCAAAAAGCGGTTGTGTTGCAGAAATGGAGTTTGAGCAGCTAACTTGGACAGGTAACAGAGCAAGTGTTATGAGAAGCGTGAAAAAGCCAAAGGTTGTCCAGTTTTTCTTCAACATTTTTTCCTGCCTTTTTTGTGAACTTTTGGTGTGGGTTACTAAAACTTATTAAATTGGCTACGTTATTCATACTAAAACATATCGGTGCTGTGAATTACTAAGTAAATCAGGATGTCACAGAAACAAAAAACACAAAATCAACAACTGTTTAGGAAAAGAATAAAGAAATGAAGCAAAACATAAAAATGGCAATGGCCATCTGCCTTGCCGCAGTAATTGTATTAGCCGCAGTTTTAGTTATCCAGTATCTGCCTTCTCAAAACGAAGCAATTAGTCTACCTGAAGGTGAGCCTCCACAGTGGCAAGTGACAGTTACAGGCAATGTTGAGCAACAAAAAACTTTGACACTAAACGAAATCTCTGAAATGCCACTGACCACTGTTGTCACAAAAGTTAACGGCGAAAACGTGACCTACACAGGAGTAACACTTTTTGACTTTTGCAACATGAGCGGAATGCTCTGGGACGCAGGACAAATTGAAGTAATAGCATCGGATGGACACAGCGCCACATTAAATGTTTTCCAAGCATGGAACAGCACAACTTACCCATATTTTCAAGACATCAACAAAATCACGTTAGTCTTCGTAAAAGACGATCAGTGGATGACTGAACAAACCGGAGGCCCAGTAAAACTGATTGCACCTTACTTTTCGAAAGAACACCAAGTCGAGCACGTTTCCACAATAAACATAGGATTATGGACAGTATCAATCACTGGAGCTGTTAAAAACCCGATAACAATTAGCAGCAAAAACATGACACTATTTCAACAAGTCACAGTAGAAGCCGAGTTTGTCCCAGGAGACGGAAGCCGAACATCAGACTGGACGGGCTTGTCAGTAATGGACATACTTGAAGCAGCAAACATGTCCTATAGAGCAGAAAAAATAGTTGTGTTTGCCATTGACGACTATTCACGAAATTATACGCTTCAAGAAATAGAAGAAGCACAGATGCTGGTAGGGTACCAAGAGAACGGTGAGCCTCTTTCACAAAATAAGGGCGGGCCTTTCAGAATGTTTCTTCCAGTTGACAAATACAAATGGGCACAGTTCTGGGTTAAGTTCGTCACTGAGATAAGAGTGTACTAAAGCTCCTTGGCGTATTTTCCAAGTTTTCATGATAAAAGAGCATGAGCTGTTAAATAATCAAGACCAGAGCTTTTTCTAAGAAAGCTGAAAAGCAACAAAAAATCAGTTAGCTATAAACCAACATCAACCAATTGTTAACCAAGAGCATTTACTGTCAGGGTTGTTGTGTTAGTCATGCTTATTCCGTGGTCATCTACCACTTTTAGTTTAACTGTATATTCTCCAGCTACGCTATACGTGTGAGTGGGATTCATTTCTTCACTGGTGGTTTCGTCTCCAAAGTCCCAAACATACTTGACTATTTCCCCATCTGCGTCTTCGCTGGTTGATGTGAAGGTTATAGCTTCATCAACTGCGGCCGTTTGTGGGTCTACAGTGAATGCTACGGTTGGAGCGGAAAGGGAAGGCGTGACAAATAGAACCCAGCACATGATAAACACGATAAAGTAAACAAAGATTCCCATTGAAAGAATCTTGGTTGGCTTTTCCACTTTGGTTCCAAACTGCCATTTAAGAAGATAATATGTGATAAGATATACAGCTAATGCAACAGTTATGCCATTTATGAGTGGGTCGCCTACTTTAAGGTCCACCACTAAGGCAGCTATGAGAGCAGCGAAGATTCCTAGGCAGACTCTGATTATATAAATAATATTTAGTGTCTTCAAGTTGCATCCCCTGTTTTGTTGAATATCATACTTTTCCAGTTGTGGTTTATCTTGGTTTCGCTTTCAGAAACGTTTTCATCCGCATAATCTATTTTCGGTTACTTAAACCCTTTTCAAAAACGGGATTTCTGAGTTTCGAGCTTATTTTTTGAGGCTAGCTGTTCTGGGGCTGTTTTGTTGTAAAACTATCAGAAGATTTTTAGCACCTGATGATTAAACAAGAGGGTTAACATTATAAATCATATCAAACAAAAAAGCTTTAGAACAGAGGTGATGACCCAAAATGGGGTTAAAACAAGTTCGCTGTATACGTTTGTATTGCAAATCATTCTGATCTTTTTTATTGTTCTTCTATTTCTTGTTGTCACCCTAATCATTATAGGCAAAACGCCAATGATGATTCTGTTCACTCCTGCAGGAATTTTTCTCCAGATAATTTTAATGATATACTTTTGGCTCCTTTTGTTCGCGCTCCCTAGCCGTAAGGTTTTCAAAAAAATGTAACATAAGCGCTAGGTTATACTGCAAATCTGTAGTCTGTTTTCATAAGTGTTATACATATTTTGTGTGCTGTGGTTTAGTTGTGAATTAAGATGAGCAACTTGAATAGAAACGAATATGCTCTGCGTAAGGTAGCAAGCGTTGTTCTTTTGCCGCTCATTATTTTTCTTTGGACTGTTGGTTGGACATTGCAGTGGATAGGTGAGCAGAAAATGGTCTCAAAAACAGCCAGCAAAAGACAATGAACGTGTGAAGTATAGTCTTTACAGTAAATGTTTATAGTAACTGCTAGCACAAACACGATGAGTTTTTCATAAACAGCAGCGCTTTCGGCAAGCTCATTTTCCAATTTTTGTAAGAGCAAATATTCACTTTGATTTAGTGTTAAGGCGTCATCCTTTTTACGTAGTAACATAAAACAGAAAGGGAATAGGGAAGACTCCCCCTTTCAAGGTTGGAAAGCAAGTTCTTTGTCTGTTGAGGGAAGCATGTTGAAAGATGTTATGACAAGTTTTGATGTTGCTGCAGTCACCCAGGAAATCAATGAGCGTATTGAGGGTGCTTACGTGTCCAAGATTTATCAAATTGGTACCAAAACTTTGCTCTTTAAGCTCCGTAAATCTGGTATGCCTCGAATCCAGTTGCTTATTGAAGCTGGAAAACGGCTGCATCTAACCGTTTACACTCATGAAACTCCACAAACGCCCTCTGCTTTTTGCATGTCCCTCAGAAAATATCTTGACAATGGCGTAGTCAAAGCAGTTAGGCAACATGAATTTGAGCGAATAGCAATCCTAGAAATCAGCACCCGACAAGGAGTCTTTCAGTTGGTCTCAGAGCTGTTTGGTGGAGGAAACATTCTTCTTGTTGACCCTGAATGCAAGATTCTGCAAGCCATGAGTTACAAGAGAATGCGTGACAGAAACATTTTGCGTGGTGAACTTTTTGAGCACCCGCCTGCAAGAGGAAAAAATCCGATTAACATGAGAATTGAGGATTTTAGGGAAATTCAGCAACTTGGGGAAATGGAGATAGTTAAGGCTTTAACTCGATTTTTGAGCATCAGCGGAACCTATGCAGAAGAATTACTGATTCGTACAGATGTTAACAAAAAGACAAAATGTAGTGCCCTCACTGAACCTGAAATTGATGGGCTGTTTAATCAGCTTCAGAAGCTTTTTGTTATCAAATCAGGAAACATTCAAGCCAGCATTGTAAGTGACGAAACGGGTGCATGGATTGACGTAACTGCGGTGCCACTGAAAAAGTATGAACAATTCGCTCAAAAGAACTACGAGAGTTTCAACAGTGCCCTTGATGAATACTACGCTAAAATAACAGATGCAACAAGAAGCGACGAGGCAACTGGAGATGTTGAGAGCGAGGTTGCCAGATATATGCGAATGCTTCAAAGACAAGAGAGGGCTTTGGAGGAGTTAAAGGAGCCCATAATAAAAAACAGGAATGTTGGAGATTTAATTTACCAGCATTTTGGAGACCTCCAAGCTCTTCTCCAGAAAATTTTGAATCAAAAAAGAAGCGGAAAAGCGTGGCAAGAAATAACGTCAAGCATTGAAGCATCAAAGAAAACAAAAAGTCATCCTGAGATTTATTTCCATGCTCTGGAGCCCGCAAACCAAGTTTTGCATGTTTCAGTTGAAGGAAAAGTGTTCTCGCTTAACCTTCGCGAGTCAATCCAAGCCAATGCTAACAAATATTATTTGCGCTCAAAGAAGGCTGAAAAAAAGCTCCAAGGTGCTGAGAAACAACTGCATGAAACTAGAGCCAAAATCGAGAAAGCAAAAAAACAGGTCACAATAGCCAAAGATGCCCAACAGCCTCTTGTCAAGAAAAGAAAAAAGGAGTGGTTCGAAAAATTCAGGTGGGTTTACTCTTCGGAGGGTTTTCTTGTTATTGGAGGCAGAGACGCCACAACAAACGAATTGCTAATCAAAAAGCGCATGGAACCCGACGACATTGTTTTTCATGCCGAGATTGTGGGAGCCCCATTTGTCTTGATTAAAACAGAAGGAAAAACTGCATCAGAACAAACCATTAATGAGGCAGCGCAGCTTGCGGGGTCATATTCTCGAGCGTGGAAGGAAATGCTGAGCGCAATAAACGTTTATTGGATACACCCAAATCAGGTGAGTAAGACTCCTCCATCGGGGCAGTCTCTGGCGAAGGGGTCCTTTATGATTCGTGGAACAAAAAATTTTGTTCGTGGTGTACCTTTGCAGGTTGCTATTGGGGTAAAAATTGAAGATGATTCAATTATGATTATCGGGGGACCTGTGGAGGCTATTGCTAGTCAAACGGATGCTTATGTAAAGGTTGTTCCGGGAGATATGAAGAGCAGTTATCTTGCCAAAAAGATACGTCATCAGGTATCAACTAAGGTTTCTGAAGAAATGAAAAGAAGTGTTACTGCGATTCCAATAGAGGATATTCAGCGTTTTATTCCGTTAGGCAGAGGAAAAATGAAGCAGTAATGATCGGTTTAATAGTTTATGCCCCTTTTCTGCGTATGATAACTTAGTCTCCCCCTGTATGTAATGCAAAATATGGTTTAAGTTACCTTAAAACATCTTCTAAACCTAGTCTACGTTAAATTAGACTAGTGAATTTGATAAAAAAGAGAAGTGGGAATTAGTTTATTTCTTGTTCTTTTTGATGTAGCAGTCCCAGCAGAGTATTTCGCAGTTTTCTTGTGTCGGTTTTCCGCCGTTTTCTGGGCTCACTATCCAATGTGCTTCCCAGCCTTTTTGACCGTCAGGTGCAACGAAAGACTGTCCTCGTTTATCCCAACTAAGTACTCTCATACACTGAGAATTGTAGACGTGACCGTGTTCTACCATTAGGCATTCGCATCTGCCGTCTGAAGCGCCGAACGCTTTCTTTACAACTTCTTCGGGAAATTCAACCATTTCCTGTTCCTCCAATAAGATTACAGCTTTTATTCAAACATCCTCTTTTAAATCTTATTGTGAGAACCGCTATTTTTGCTTGTTGCCATGTTTTGTTTAGTCTATTTTTTGGGCTTTGGTATGTGACTAACAGGGGGGTAAAACATTGGTTTAGATTAGAATTGGTAGAGCTGTGAATATTTGTTGTTCAGGTAATCAATGAATGGTTTAACAGACAGTTCTTTTCCCGTGATTGTTTTGATTAATTCTGGTGGGCTGTATAGGTTTCCGTGTCTATGAACGTTGCCGTTTAACCACTGTTTCACGGTTCCAAATTCGCCCCTAGCTATCTGGTCGCGCCAGCCCTGAAGTTGTGTATCCATGCAGGCTAATAATTGTCCGCTGTAGATGTTTCCCAGTGCGTAGCTTGGGAAGTAGCCGTATAATCCGCTTGCCCAGTGCGTGTCCTGCATCACGCCCTCAGAATCGTCTTTGATGGTTACGCCCAGATATTTGTTGTAGTTTTTGTTCCAGACCTGCGGAAGCTCATCTATCGAGATTTTGTCTGCGAACAGGTCTTGTTCAAGATTGAAGCGTATTATCACGTGTAGACCATAAGTGACTTCGTCTGCTTCAACCCGAATTTTCGATGATTGAACATGATTTATTGCATGAACAAAATCGTCTACAGTTACATCAGAA
Source organism: Candidatus Bathyarchaeum sp. (assembly GCA_026014495.1). Taxonomy (GTDB): domain Archaea; phylum Thermoproteota; class Bathyarchaeia; order Bathyarchaeales; family Bathyarchaeaceae; genus Bathyarchaeum. Next base: position 69,057 of record JAOZIF010000021.1, on the reverse strand, counting down.
AGCACGTTGCCTGTGAGTTTTTTTAGTGCTGGCAAAAAGTAGGTCCAGAATTCGTGGGAGCGTCCTATGATGTTTTCTACGAAGCGGGACTGGGACTCGTGGAATCCCATGGAGCAGGCGTCTCCAACGGGCTGAAACATCCATTCGGGTTTTAGATTTTGTTCGTATATGGCGTGTCCGCCTTCATGCAATATAGAAAAGATTGAGGAAGCGAACCTGTGTGGGTAGTAGTGTGTTGTGATTCGCACATCATCATAGTAACCTGTTGTGAATGGATGCTCTGTTTCGTCGATTCTGCCTCCAGACTCGCCTGACGTTACGTCGTAGCCAATGAACTCGGCAAGTAACTTGCCAATTTTCTGCTGAGGTTCAACAGGAACTGGGCGCTCAAGAATCGACGTGTCAGGCTGCTTTTGTGCAGTCTCACATTTTTTCAGCAACAAAACTAGTCCTTCTCTGAGTTTTTTGAAGACTTTGCTGATGGCTTCAGAACTCATTTTAGGTTCAAAAATGTCTACCAGTGCATCGTATGGTGTGGCTGTTTCTTTGACTTGCATTAATATTTCGGCTGCCTGTTTTTTTAGTTCAAAGAGTTTTTCGAGTTCAGGCTTGAACTTGGCGAAGTCTTTTGTCGCTTTAGCTTTTTTCCACATGTTGATTGTTATTGCTTGTTGTTTTGAGGTTTCAACTACAAGCTCTTCGGGCAGCTTTGTTTGTTCGTCGTAGCTTTTCTTTATTAGGTACAGGTTTCTTTTGTGAACCAAGTCTAGGCTGCTGTAGTCTGGATGATTTATTGTTTCTTGTAAAAGTCGTCCAATCTCTGGGGCGGTACTCATTTTGTGCCCAATTCTGCTGAGCATAGCGAGCTGTAGGCTTCGCATTTTGATTCCTTTTGGAGGCATCATTGTTTCCATGTCCCAGTGAAGAATCGCAGCTGCCGAATGAAGAGTTGTTATGTTCTTGGTCTTTTCCAGTAGCTGCTTATAACTTGAAATTAGAGCTTTAGTCATCGTTCAGGATTCCCGACTTTGCTATAGTTTATTGGCGCGCAATCACCTTAATATCTGCTCCTTTCGTTTACAAATGCAATGGATGTTGAGCATATTGGAAAAGTGGAAACTCATTGAAACGAAGCTTATCTGTAGTTCAAGCTTTCTAAAAGTATTCGACGACAAAGTGATGTTGCCCAACGGCAAACATATAACGTTCACAAAAATGGAGCTAATAGATTTCGTATCTGTTGTCCCCGTTACAGACAACAACATTGTAATGATTGAGATTTTGCGGTACCCCAGAAACTGTTTAAGCCTTGAAATTCCAAGCGGACACGTCGAAAAAGGAGAAACCCCCAAAGATAGTGCAGTTCGTGAACTAAAAGAAGAAACAGGCTACAGCGCGGAGAAAATTGAATGCATTGGAAGGTTTAATCCACTGTCAAGAAGCACCCAACAAGCTCACCTGTTTTTAGCCAAAAACCTAACAAAGGGAACACAACAGCTAGAAGCAACCGAACAAATAAACGTCAAACTTGTACCAATTGAAGACATAAAAGAAATGCTAAACTCGCTTAAGATAACTCACGCTCCAACAATAATTGCTCTGCAAAAGTTTTTGCTAATGCAACAAGAAACGCAATCTTAACTGACTTTTCATTTGAGTTCATGTTTTCCTGAAAAAAGCTAGTTTTCAACAATGAACCTCTATTAGTTTCCTAATATGTGTTGAAAATGGGTGCTCCATAAGTCATCTCTTATTGAGTCGTAATATTTAATAAAATGTTTGTTGTAGAAACTACTGACCACCCATTTATGTATTGTACAGGGATAACCAATGAGTAGTGAAATTGTGATTTTTGAAAGACAGGTTCTTTCTTTAGCACTCATCGAGAAGGAATTGTTTCAGTTATACACAAATTTGTCTGAGAAAGTCGAGGATGTAGCAGCAAAAACTTTGCTCTGTTACATTGCAACTGATAGTTTGAAGCATTCCACAATATTGGTTGCGATAATTGATGAGGTTAATGGTTCTAAGGTGCAGGAGAAAGATTGTGATGAGAACATTGTGTATAATAAGGAATTGATTAAGGCGCTTTCAAAGGATGTGGGGCAACGCAAGTGTGTTGGTCGGGAGGAGTTGCTTTCTTTGTTGGATATGCTTGTTGGGTTTGAGACATTGTTGTTTGCTGAGTATAAGAGGGCTTTTCATTTGGAGTATGCGTGTTTGGCGGGGTATGAGTCCGGTAAAGGTGAGGGTGATTTGAATATTTTTAGTTTGATTGTTGGTGATGAAGAGCGTCATCAGCAGATTTTGCTGTCGTTGACTCGGTTGTGTGACCGGAAGTTGTCGTTTAGGAGTGATGCTCCGGTTGTGAAGTATCAAAGTCCAGATTCTTGGTATGTGCCTCCTCGGGGGAGTAGGTAGTGTTGGTTGTTTTGTATGTCTAAAGAAAATGTTGCTAGTGACTTGAAAGGAAACACATTGCGTGTTTACTGGTATTTGGTGCAGTGCTCTGGGAGCAGTGCGGGTCCTAGGCAGATTCAGCGGGAGCTTGGTTTTAAGAGTCCTGCTTTGGCTGTGTACCATTTGGATAAGTTGGTGGAGTTGGGTTTGGTTGATAACGTGAATGGCGTTTATCGTGTTGTGGAGGTTGTTGAGGTGGGTGTTCTTAAGCAGTTTATGAAGGTCGGCAGTTTCATGGTTCCGAGGTACGTGACTTATGCGTCGATGATTTCTGTGCTTTTTGTGTTTTTTCTTTCTCAGTTTCGGGAAGTTAATTTTTACAGTCTTTTTGCTTTGATTTTTGGAACCTTGAGCACTGTGATTTTTTGGTTTGAAACCTTCAGAGTTTGGCGAAGTCGCCCGTAGTATTGCTGTTTTTTTGGTAGTTGTGGCTCTGTTCAATTAGTTGAACAGGGTGTTCAAAAACGTTGTTTTATATCTTGTTTCGTCAGATATCTTTTTGAGTGATTAAAATGGAAGTTAAATCGAAAACAGTCGGTTTAAGAGTAGCAGCTGGTGTTCTTATTGCGGCAACGATAATTGTTGCTGTTTTTGCTTCTGGGATTGAGTTGCCTAGCACCCAATCTCTTTCTAGTGTTGCTATGGATACTGGGCGGTTAACGGTGTTGTTGACGGATGCGCCTGTTGATGTTGATGAGCTTTGGATTGAAATAAGTGACCTTGCAGTGCACAGTGCTGGGGATGGTGATGGTGAATGGGTTCCTATTGATTTTTCAGTGGTAGGTCCAACTTTGACTTTTGATCTTCTTACGTATCAGGATGGTGAGACGCTGCCTTTGGCTGATGTTGAGCTTGATGCAGGAAGTTATAACAAGATTCGGATGAGTGTGCTTGAGGCAAACGCGACGTATTACAGAGTTGACGATGAAGGTAACGAATACATCGAGGAAGTGCCCTTGAAGGTTCCGTCTGGTCACATAGATGTTATCACAAACTTCAATATTACCGCAGCAGAAGAAGTCGTTGTCCTCATTGACATGCAACCCGATTGGGTGTCAATTAGTCACAGTAACAATCTACGACCAGTTCTAAAAGCCACTGTATCCCAAGCTAAGGAGGAAAACACAGATGCTTGAGGCGCTTTTTTCTACGCTTCAGTCGTTCTTTTTGCATCCAGAGTTTCTGGTTCCCACTGTGTGGGTTGCGTTTGGATGTGTCTTGGCATGGTTTTTGCTTTCAGCAAAAAGACACCATGCGATTGACAAAAAAGACCTAAAGATGCTGTGGAAGACACACAAGCAATTCAATAACTGCAGTGCTAAAACCTTTGAGCCCATAATGAGGGGAAAGACAATAGTTGGATACACCTGCGAGTGTGGTTACCAGCATCTACAAGAACGACCTTTGGTTAATTTTGGGGCTTAAAGCCCTCTTTCAACATTTTTAAGAGGGGAAAAACTAGGTGAGCACGCTCGAAACAAAAAAAGAGCTAAAACAAAAACTTGTTGAGATGGGATACTCCGAAAAGGCAATACAAGAAATCTTCAAGTGGATTGCGCCCACCAAAAATTAAGCCTGTAACGAACCATTTCTTTTGTTTTTAGAAAAAATGGGTTCTGTTTTTGCTATGCTAATGCTTGTGTGAACTCTTTGGAACAAACGTGCGCAGTGCTGAAAATTTCAGAAAAAAAGCTAGTTTTCAACAATGAACTACTATTAGGAGACTAATATGCCGCACAAACATGTGAATAAAATAAGGGTGATATTTGGATTTTAAGAAAAAATGTTGGTTTATAGAGTTAACTTGGAAAACGTAACTCTAACCACCTAGCGCTAGTTTAATCACGGTTCTTTATTTCTATTTCATTCACCCACATAACCCAGTTATGTCCTTCAGTCAGGAGCGTCTCGTTAGTGACAACCGCCAGTCTCAGTGGTCCACCGTCATTGTGAGCAATAGTTTTGCCTTCCCATTTGTACGTAAGCAATATCATCTGCGTTTCAGTTGTCACTTCATCCATTGTTCCAGGTTCCCAAGCTGGGAAACCCCCAAAACAAACTTGCTCATAGCCAAACGCCATGGAGTACCCGTCCGGCGCTGTTACAGAAACATAGTCATCAGAAGATATCCCCCCGACAAGATCGCATAGGTCTTGCAGAAGCACTCCTCTAACATCATAGGGTCCATAAACTATACCGCCTGACGTGAAATATCCGCCACTGGCGTCTTGATAAGGCAAACTGCGTATGTCATTGTAAGTAATTACTTTCTGCTCGCCGTTACTGCCAATTAGCGTAACTTCCCAGTCAATCGGTTCTTCGATAACATACTCCAATATGTAGTATGCACCTGCACTACCAATGAAGGTGATGCCGATGATAAGTGCCAAAATAGCCCACTTGTTTTTGCTTTTGCTGTTCTTCATTTTTATTTTCTCCTGAAAATGACTATCACACTAGTTGCAATAATCAGCACTCCAACAACGCCAATTACTATCGGGATTACGGGTAACTCAGAGCTGTCTTCAGATGTGCCATCTGTCAGCTTTTCACCGGGTGTCACTGGCGCTTCACCGCTGAATATTGACACTTCACAAATCCACTTGCCGGAAAGTCCGTTTGTGCTGGGAAGCCCTTCGTAGAAATGTTGGTATTTTTCGTCTGGCAGACACACCGCCATATCTGAGTTACCGAAAACATACTCTCCATTCACATTAGTTGTACCCGCCAAAAAGACGATTTGCATGGCAGTGTAATAGTTTCCTGTATAGCCATCGCCGTAGCGTTCTCCAAACAGTGCATCTTCACCGTTATACCAGCACAGCGCGATTACCCCCTGTTCATCCAAGGGTTCATAGATGTTCTCATAAGCAAACTCGGTGTGCCAGCCATCCACGGCACTCAGCATAATTTCATTTCCTGGGGACATACCTCCTACAAGTTCACAGAGGTCTTTCAGGGCAGTGCCCATGACGGCCCCTTTGTCTTTCAGGTTTTGTGTTTCTGTTGGGTCCCACATGTCGCCCTCAAAAATAGGCCCTTGGTGATAATAATGGGTCACTCCGTCTCCTTGCTGAGGCAGGTTATCTCGTAACCACTCATAAGTTTTGGTGGTTTCTGAAATTATCGTATTATCTGCAGCATATTTGACGATGCGAACGGATGATGTGGCATTGGATGCCATTACAGGATATACAGTGAACGGAATTACAGACACTATCAGTGTTAAGATCAGGGTTAACTCCAGTATTTTCGTTTTCACGTGATTTTTTCTCCTTTTTTGTTTATTTTTTTCGTTTTGTTTCCAATTATTTTTCATATCTTTTTCATCTCTTTTTTTGTGTTAAATTTCATGCTCAAAACACTCCTTTGTTTTCATGACGCTTCAGCCCAGAAAATGAATGTCGCTTCCTGGGCTCCAATTTCTTCGATCCATGTTGATGGCACTTGAAGCTGGGTGTCAACATAATCTGTGTTTTCAACCGAGATACTGGCAATTACTGTATCAATGTTGTAGATGCTGTCGTCTATGTACAATGATTTTTCATAGAAATTCTGGGCAACTTCATTTACACCGTTAACCTCCAGTGTCACCTCACAATCAACATTACCCGTATTGGTAATGCCCACTGTTTCTATAGTGGAATTTCTGCCCGCCGTAACATCACCATAATCAATGCTATCCCGATCAATCTCAACACCCACCGTAGACACAATCAAATTTGCGGATGCCCTAACTGAAGCACTTGATGACGGCGGTTCTGAACCCAGACTAACCGTTTCAAAGACGGTGTTTGGCGGGTAAACATATGTCACTTCATCGCCGGAAACATCAGCTACCTTGATTATTTCCATATACGCTTCGTTTCCGTTCACTGTCACTTTGGCATAACCGAGTGTGTCTTCAAAGCTATTGCAATAGCCCTCCACCTTCTCCTCGGCTAACACATAACAGGGTCCACCGCCAATTCCTAAGACCGCATAGTGAATACCATTTTCATAGCATCTCTCGTAGGCATGTACATGGCCATTAAAGACGGCATTCACGCTATTATCAATGAACACGGGTTCCCAAGTAGTACGCAAGTCAATCCATCCACCCCAATGACTGCTAGTCGAACTGTATGGTGGATGGTGGAATATGGCGAATTTCCAAGTTGCATCGCAACTAAGGTCTTCGGTAAGCCACTCTGCCTGAATTGCATTTAACCTGTTGCTATCTAGCAGGGCAAAGTGTGCGTTACTGCAATCAAAAGAATACCACTGTGATACTCCAAAGGCGTCATAGTAGTTGGAGGAGTTTTCCTCATGATTGCCTAACACAGTGAATATTGGGGTTTCAGCAAGTGTGGAACGGGTTGCTTCGAAAAATCTGTCCCATTCTTCTGGGTTGTCAACATCGCCAACCACGTCTCCGCAGTGTAAAATGAAAGAAATGTCAGTTTCTGCAGCAATACTTTCGGCAACAATTTTGTGTCTCTCCAACTGGGTAAACATGGGAAGTTGCTCTTGAGTATCTCCATAAACAATGAAAGTGAATGAATCACTACCAAACGTCGTGAACTTGTGGTCGGCGGTAAACTCTTCTCCAATTAACACGCAGTAGTGGTAAGTAGTGTTGGGAGCTAGCCCAGTCAACTGAACATGATGTAGTTCTTTATCATAGTCGTCAATAGACATGTTATAACTTTCATAACTATCAAAGTAATCATCAGTAGCATAGAAAACAGTACCGTTTGTGACGCTTTCTGTTCGCCAGTTGACCGTTATGCTTGTCTCACTAACATCAGTAAGGTATGGTCCCCACAACGGAACCACTTCATAATTTTCGGAAACTGCATGTAAGGGCATAATCAGCAATAACATACTAACTAGAAAAAAAACGGAAAACACGGACACCCTTTTTTTATTCCTGCTCATAAATGAGGAACATAAAAAGAGGGAGATTAGAGGTGATATAACTCTGATTCACCTTTTGCTTGGATATCTAGTCGGAAGCTTCGGCCCAGAAGATGAATGTCGCTTCTTGGGTTCCAATTTCTTCGATCCATGTCGCTGGCACTTGAAGCTGAGTGTCAACATAATCTGTGTCTTCAACCGCGATACTTGCAATCACTGTATCAATGTTATAGATGCCATCATCTATGTATAGAGACTGTTCATAGAAGTCTTGGGCAACTGCATCAGCACCGTCAACTTGTAGGGTTACATCACAATCAATGTTACCTGTATTGGTAATTCCTACTGTTTCTATCGTGGAATTTCTGCCTGCAGCAACATCACCATAGTCAATGTTATCCCGATCAATATCGATACCTACAGACGCGATGAATATGTTAACTGTTGCATTTAATGAGGCCTGATTATTGACTTCTGGTAGACCGATCAACTGAATCTCTTTGATCATCCCCACTTTCTGACTGCCAGTAAGATCAGGTCCAACCAATCGTAGTGGATAATAGTCACCTGATAGTTCTGCATCGTTTAGTTCATTGGAGACAATTATGTCGTCGTTACGGGCGATATCGGCACTTGCAAAGGTTGTGGAATACCCGTCAAAAGCGACAATCTTTACCTCGTATCCGAGCGCTGCCAGTTCATCGTTAAAGGCGTCTTCTCCATGCTGTATTTCGTCATCAACGTAGCCCACCAGGCGCCACAAAGGAATACCGCTCCAGACATCAGTGTCATCAGTCCAAGTTGCACTGTGACATTCAGCTCCTTCTTCAAACTCTGTTTGCTCCATTGTGTATGCACTAGCGCCAGTTAGAGTTATGGGCCATGAAGATTCCTCTGGTGCATCCTCTGAACTGTAGATTATAATTTCGTTTACCCACTTCACAGAAAGACCACTTGAAGATGGCCACAAAATACCGCTACCATAGTAGTAGTGAATTCGATCTTCAGCCAAAGTCTCATGCATATCCCAGTTGCCATATACGTATTTTCCTTCTGAGTTTGTTGTATCAGCGAAGAAGACCAAACGCATACCAGTATCGTAACTGCCATCAGTTACGTCGCCTGTTGTGCCGTCTGCATTGTCCACGGTGGACCACGTTATGACCATTGTACCCAGTTCCGGCTCGGGCTCGTAGACATCGTTATAATCAAACGTTTTTTTGAAGCCATCAATTGCTTTGATAACGATTTCGTCTCCAACTGCAGCTCCGCCAGTAGAGAGCTGTTCACACAGGTCTACGACAGCTGTTCCTTGACATGCACCATAATCCCGGCTATCAACGTTTACGAGTTCATCAGGGTCCCACATGTTTTCTTCGTCAAATGTGGGTCCTTGGTGGTAGTAATGCGTCACTCCATCGCCATATATTGGTAGTTCTGAAGTGCCTGCCATCATTTCCTCCACAGTTATCGTAACCTGCTCGATGATTGTAGTGCCGTCGTTGGCTAGCTTTGTAACAGTAATCTCCGTTGTGACGTCAGATGCCATTACTGGAACTATAGCTAATGAAACCATAGAAATCAGCAGTATACACATTAGTATTGATGTCATTGTTTTTGTCTTCATGTCACGTCCCCCCTCTTGTGATAGTCACTTGTTTTTGTTTCACACTGTTATTTATGAGACAATTTGTTTTCACAAACATCACATTATCTACTCCTTTCTCTCACGTATTCGTGATGAGCGATATGTTTATAAAAACATTTCGGTTTTTATGGACAAAATGTCTGTTTTTATTGCCCATACACTAAATAATCAACAATTTGATGTATTATAGCCCCAATGAAGTAAATATGATTACTCAAATGACCAGATCGTGTATCACCAAGTTCACAAAGCTCTTCGACGTCTGTTACTTTACAGAAACAATTGTCTCAACTGTCAAATTTACCCTTTTCAGCAGAACCCATCACAAGCATCATTATAGAGAGAGACTCGGTAACCCTTAATGAGCCCTACAAATTACTCGCACAGTAGAACAAACGGTTTTTGATTAAATCAAAATAAACTCAGGTGGTTTTCTTTGTTCGCTTGCCTATGAATATGCCCATGGTTAGAGCGATAACTATTCCAGCAACTACGAGAATCACAAATAAATTCTGCTGTATCGGCTCTATAATATCTGTGAAAATCCAATCAGACTCGTTTTTTGATCCGCCTTCTTGGTTGATGTTGATTCCGGTTTTCACGCCATAAGCAACATTGTTTCCAGCGTGAAGAAGGAACGTCAGTTTGCCTGAATATTGTGCTGCAGCCAAGGAAGCGTTACCGTGCACTGTAATCTCAACTTTTCGGTTTAGGTCTGTTGGTGTGATTTGAATTGTATTTGGTTCGATGCTGAACGCCAAGTTTTCTGTGCCGACGACAAGTTCTCCGTCAATGTATGATGTAATGTAGACATAAGTTGTGACGCTTCCATTCGCTGGAACTGTAACATCAAGTTGAGCAGGTCCAATTGCAAACCCATTTTGGTCTGATGTAACATTGGATGTAACCATGCTTAAAATCGTTACAATAATTACTATTGAGAATATAATCATTTTTTTCATCTAACCAACTCCGGAAAATATGTTCTTGTGGAACATCAGCCCAAACGATGAACATTGCCTCCTGACTATCACGTGTTCACGATATGTTTATAAAAACATTTCGCTCTTGCATTCTAGACAAGAATAAACGCCTGTTCTTACAAAAATCGCTCAAGTTTGACTGAAAAATCCCCCAATTCTATACGCCTCATGCTTAGTGCATGAAAAAGCACATCACAACTAATGTAATTATCAGTGTTAATTTCTAGGCGCCACAATATACATTCATGTTCCATTTAGCTAGCTTGCCGTACTGAGCAAAAGGCGGCAATACTCAGTTAATTAACTGCTTTCATTGTTCCATCATTGAGGATGAAACACAATATTACCTAAAACAATAAGTGTGTTAGATTTTGTTATCAGGGTCCACAGTTATGACTGTTTTTCCTTTCGGGGCTCCTTCTTCAAAGTATCTGAGAGCTTTAGCAACCGCATTTAATGGGTAGCATCTATCTATAACAGGTACTATTTTTCCGGATTCAATAAGCTCTGTTATAACCTCCAAATCCTCTTTTTTGTTTGGTTTCCACGCAATAAGCCCCATTTTCTTATCTCCAAGCATTGAAATCAATGGACCTAAAAACAAAACTTGGAAAATTGTAGCCCTTGAACCTCCAACCATAACATAAAGTCCTTTAGGACACAATGAACGTTTATAATCAAAAATCGAATGACGTGCTGAAACATCAAGAATCAAATCATAACGGCGACCATTTTTAGTGAAGTCTTCTTGAGTATAATCAATAACATGGTCTGCACCAATCGAACGCAGCATACCCAATTTCGTTGTGCTGTCTACGGCAGTAACTTCAGCCCTAAAATACTTGGCAATCTGCACAGCAAACGGACCTACACCACCACCCGCACCATTAATCAAAACCTTCTGTCCTGGCTGAAGCTGTCTTTTACCGCAAAGCCCCTGCAAAGCGAGAATTGCCCTTGAAGGTACGGTTGATGCTTGCGCAAATGTAATGCTGGCTGGTTTTAGCACTAACGCTTCTTCAGGAGCACACACGTATTCAGCAAAAGCGCCAAAACCATAATTGAACAAGTCACCCATTACGTTGTCTCCGGGCTGAAACGCCTTTACGTTTCTGCCAACCGCTTCAACACACCCTGCTACGTCAAATCCAAGTGTCGAATATTTTGGTTTTAATGGCCCCAGCATGCGGACCGCCCATGAATTACCTCTTAGGTAATCCAAGTCTTCTACATTTACGGATGCTGCACACACTTTCACCAATACTGCGTTGTCATTTGGAGTTGGTTTTTCTACCTCTTTGAGCACAAGAACGTCCGGTGGCCCATATTTTTCGTATACAATTGCTTTCATTTTCATTATTTTGGAATCTTCCGGTTCAAGATTATCGCATTATGTTTCTTTGTATGCTCTGATGGAGAATACAAGTGTTAATATTGAGAACCCATACCGTAGAAAGGTGGCCCACCAGTTGTCCAGCGGGTCATGCATACCTGCGTCTGTGATTTGACCTAAAGTTAAGATAAGAAACACCGAATTTAATATGATGAGAATTCCCTCAAGGCCAATCACGCCTATGAGTCCAATTCTTTTACCGAACAAGAACAGTGTGGCGAATATTGCTATTAGTGCATATATCACTACAACTGTTAGTGCGCTTTCAAGGTCATTGAAGTTGTATTGGTCCATTCCTACTACATAGCCGCCAAAGAGCAAACGAAAAAGCAGTGTAACAACTAATGCTTTACCATTCCATGTGAGTTCCACATTCTGTCACCTTTTTATATTGTTTCCTTTTTTTGTTCTCATGTTTTATTAGACAAGCAATCAACTGCAGATGCGTTAAATCCTTTAATTATAAGCCATGCTGCCAAAATCATTTCTTGCAATCCTATTGGAGCAGCCAAAAAGTCTATCCATTCTGGACTGAAGCCAAACATGCGCACAGGAGCTGTTGTCAACCATAATGCGCCGCCAATAATACCTAGAACTGCTAACCATCGAGGAGTGAGTTTTGTTTTATACAGCAAGTAATTGAATATCACAGCACCAATCGGAAAAGAAAAGTCAACCAGAATACTGCCCCAATCTCGTGCTGCTAGTAGTAAAGCGCCTGAAGTTTGAAAATAGGAAACGTCTGGAGATGTGACGCTTACGAATTCTTTACTTAAGGACAATATTGCCAACAAGGCGAAAGTATTCAGGAAAATGGTTAAGCCCTCAAATATTCGGGTGCCAACATATCCAAGAGCTAATCCTTCGTTATACTTTTTTAATATTGGAAACATCGCGATTGGGATACCAACGATTGCAGATGTTGAGATTAATTCACAAAGCGCTCCAAGTATCACTTGATTTTCGTTTGCAGAAACTGCAGTAAGATAATTTGACTCGTATATACACAGTGAAAAGACGCCGCCAATCACCAGAACAACTGTTGCAATTAGAAATAATACGCCCACAATTATTGCAGTTTTTCTGTTTGAATCCATTGTTAACTACCTTTAAAAATAATTGATTTCTTGACCTTTGCGTTTACCAACATATAAAACTTGTCAGTTACGCGGCCAAGAACAAATGTTTGTGCATGCAATAGCGATTTTATTCATAAAAATAATTAATTCTAATGGTCACGGGTTCATATTTTTCATTCGCTTAAGTTTTTTATGTCTGTTAGATTATAGTCTGTGACAGTGAAGTAAATATGAACCCAGTTATTGAAGCTATAAACAACAGACGGTCTGTCAGGGCATATGAGCAAAAACCAATTCCAAAAGATATCATTAACACAATCATAGAAGCTGGCAATCAGGCACCTTATACATCAATGACGCGCTCTCAGCCGTGGCGGTTTGTTGTTGTCCAAAACCCAGAGTTCAAGCAAAAACTGTTTCAGACCGCATTTCCATTTTGGAAAAATGCCATCGACGGCATGAAAGAAGCCGCCCCTGAGCTTTACAAAATGGCTACGTGCCTTTATGATGCAATGGACGAGCCCAAAGACGTAATTTACTATAATGCACCTGCAATCCTCTTTGTTATAGGTCCAGCATCTGGTGGCGCTACAAGTTGTGCGCTTGCCTGCGAGAACATAATGATTGCCGCACAATCTTTGGGTCTTGGAAGCTGTTACGTAGGATTTGGTGCAATGATCAAGGGCAACGCTGAAGTCATACAAGCCCTTGAACTAAAAGAGGATGAAGCAATATACGGACCTATCTTGCTGGGGTATCCAAAAGTTAACATTAGCACTGAAGTAGCTAATGCACTTGAAAAAATTGGGCCAATCAAAAAAGAACCTGTGACTAAGTGGATCTAAAAGTCATCAGGAAGAAGAGTGATATCTTCAAACAAAACCCCCTTTTTTGGGTTTAGCAACAAAGTTTAGTCTCCAAAAAAGCCCAACTAACGGGCAGATTATTTGTTAGTTGTTTAGATTTTAAACACAAACCATAATAGTAAATGTGCATAAAACCACAAGGGGGAAACAGAACGTCTAAGAATCGTTCTTCTCGGTTCGGTTTTGTTCCAGTAACGCTTGTTACAATTCTTTTCATCTTACAGATTGTTGTCGGTATTTATTTACTATCAACTGTGTCTCAAATTGAGTTTTTGGCATATATTGGAGTGGGACTTTATGTTTTATCTGGTATAGTTTTTGGGTGCCTTCCAGTAATTGAATTTCGCAAAAAAGGAAGAGTGAAAAGTGGAAAAAGCTACATTCACACTACTCAAGTTGTAGAAACGGGCATCTACTCTATTGTTAGGCATCCCCAATATGTGACGTTCATGCTGTGGGCAATAGCAGGTATGCTGCTTTTTCAACATTGGATTGTTGTTTTACTGGGTGTTCCTATTTTCCCTTTAACGTACCTTGATTTATTCACCGCTGATAAAGACGCTATTGAAAAGTTTGGAGATGCCTACAAATCTTACATGAAAAAAGTTCCTAGGGCAAATTTCCTGCTTGGAATTATTCGAAAAATTAAAGATAAGTAACTGGACACCACCAGCCATTTAGTCTTTTTTCGATTTTGGTATTCCTATCCATCTTGGGGTGCTATTCTTGTATTTTTGATAGTTTTCTCCATACCTGTAAAGACAATAACGTTCTTCAGCTGACAAATTAACGTTGAATAAAATCAACAAAGCTACGGTCAAGACAAGATACAGCCAAGACGCACAAGCTATTCCGATACCCGTTTGAATTAGAATCATGCCAACATATGTGGGGTTTCGGGTAAAACGATAGAGCCCCCTAGTGATGACTTTGTCTTTTGGGCTAGTGGAAAAATTCCGAATTGCAACAATTGTAAAAACTATTCCAAGCACATAGATACTTAGACCGCTGTACAGCCATATTGCATCAACTTGTAACGGTAAGAAAACAGAATAAACAAAAGAAACTAACATAGGCAAGAAAACAAAATAGGTGAATCTGTTCTCCTGTTTGGTTAACTGAAAATCTCCTGCCTTTCCTGATTCTCTAATACTTGTTGCTCTCATGTCAGAGAACATAATGATTAGTATAGGAACAATAAGAATCCAAGCGTTCCATAAACCTAACTCAAAAGCAGGCACAAAAGACAAACACAACTCCCCCAAAACTACGTTAGCCCTTTATGCTAGATATAATTTTTCATTTACACCCCATACCCAATGTTGACAATTTAGTTTTGCCCAGTTTTTTAAGGAAATTGTTGAACAAAAAGAGCTACAAAAAAATCAGTTTGAGCGTTAGCACGTGAATTTGGAGTTAGATTTTAAGCCCAAACCCTATATCTGAAAAAGCTGTTCTAAACGCCATATTTTCGCGATTATTGAGTTTGTGGTTCTAACCATTTAGCCATAGTTAATGAAGCCTAAACTGAAGCACCTAATGAAATATTTCAAACTAATTCTAACTCCAAAGTTTACTTTTTTGCAGATTGGATTAACAACTAAATTTTATGTGATTTATTCCTGTGCGATACTATAGCAAAAATAAGGAGTAAACTAACCGTTGCTATTATCGAACCAACAATCAATTCTACGCACGGAAAGGCTGATGGATAGCTAAGGTCAACTGAATAGACTGCGGTGTCAATTATTTTGTTTGTATATGCATCGTATTGAGTTACGTTTATTGAAGTCGGTGTAACACTAATTTCGCTCCATACCAAGATGGAGGTGTTGTCGTTGCTATACAATGTTGGGGAGCGTGGTTGGTCTTCAATGTATCCGCTTGAATTGCTTATGGCTCGTCCGTTGTGTTCGTGCCCGCTGCTCCAGCCTATGAGCTTGGATTTGAGGTCTTCGATGAGAGTTACATCGTTCCAGTAGCTTGAGGCGGATACTTTTTCGGGGTAGTGTGCTACGAGCCAGATGTTGTCTTGACCTTCTATTGCGTCTTTAATGTATTCTGCTTGTACTTTTGTTATGTTTATTCCACATGTTCCGCTGACGAGGAAAGTTTCTTCGTTGCCTATTACGAGAAAGCGTATGTTGTTTACATCGAAGTAGTATGTTGTGTTTTGTCCTGTATATTCATAAAAATAATCATTATCAATTCCATCATGATTGCCTTTGCAGAAGTATTTAATTGTATTAAGTTCGCTTATGGTTTCGTTAAAGTTGTCCCATTCTGCGGTGTTGTTACCGTCGACTGATGCAAAATCGCCTGTTAATATGGTGAAGTCTAGATTACGTGTGTTGAGTTTATTTACAAGGTAACTGAGGCGTTGAGTTGAGTTGTTGCCCTGTTCATCTGTACTGCTTCCTGCTGCAAACATATGGGGATCGCTTATGTGCGCGAAAGTGAAAGATGTCTTATCTTCAGTGCATTTTATCCAAACGGGCAAAATGAGTAGGAAACAAAGAACAGACACAATAAGTAACTTTTTTTCTGTTTTCATTGATAGATAGAATAGACAATTAATCAATTAAATTTTTTCGTTAATTCTTGACTTAAATATCAACTAATCCCTTTCAAAGTTTCCCTCTTTTTTGAAAAACGCGCCTTTCTTATGTAGCTTATCTCATATTTTCTTATTTTTATCCACCTCTCATTTCCTTAAACCCTAAAAACCTCGCGTTCAGAACGCTATGCTCCCAAAAAGATTAAGAACTCAAAACAACCTTTCCATTGATAGATTAACTCAGTTAATTTTTCAGTTAAGAACACTCTTGTTGGGAGAAATAATTTTTGAAATCAGACGTAGTTGAAAAATTCAAGTACGACAAAAACGTCTTTGTGGCTGTAACCGGAAAGTGCGGCGGTTGCTACTTTTGTGCAAATGCTTGTCCAGAACGTGCAATAAAAGAGTGGATGCCTCCAACTATCAATCACTCTCTTTGTACAAGATGCATGAAATGCGTAGAAGCTTGCCCACGAGAAGTGATGCAAATAATATATTAGACAATAGTTTAAGTGGATAACATTCCAATTCATTTTGGTACCCTTTGTGCGTGGGAACAAAAAATCGTATACCCCCATTTTTACCACCTGTTAACCGTTCGTATGGGCACGTCAGTTGTTTTTGGTTAAACTTTAAGGCTCTTGTGTGTACATATTTTAATGGGGTGTTGTATGGGTCGGCAGTCTTGGGATGTTTTGATTCAAAAATTGGTTAGTAGTGGTGTTCTTGGGTCACCTGATGTTATTAGGGCGTTGCGGAGGGTTCCGCGTGAATCGTTTGTTCCCAAAAACGTGAAAGCGAATGCAGCATTGGATTGTCCGCTTCCGATAGGTTCGGGGCAAACAGCTTCTGCGCCTCTTGGTTGACACGTGCGGTCAACTAGGCGAAACATGGTATCCATAATGGATGAAGCCCTCGAACTAAAAGTTGGACACACAGTACTAGAAGTAGGTGCAGGCTGTGGCTGGCACGCCGCAACCATAGCAGAAATAGTGGCACCCTCAGACGCACCTAAAACAAAATGGGGTCACGTTTACACCGTGGAAAGAATACCCGAGTTAGCTGCATTCGCCAAAGACAACCTTGAAAAAGCAGGCTACGCCGACCGAGTTACAGTAATTCACCAAGACGGAACTTTAGGTTACCCCGAACAAGCACCATATAACCGCATAATAGTTGCAGCGGCTGGTCCACAAGTCCCAGAACCCTTGGTTGAACAACTAAAAGATGATGGAGTTCTTCTTGTTCCTGTGGGCGGCGCCCAATTCTATCAAACATTGGTCAGAGTCAGAAAGATTAACGGCAAACTGATTACGGAAAACTTGGGCGGAGTCGCATTTGTGCCCTTAATTGGTAAGCATGGCTTCCAGCAGCAATAGCTAGATTTACCCAAACCATGACTCAAGAGTTGTTTTGCTCTTCGACTCCTTTATTCCTGCGCTCATTCTAGCTAGTGCTTTACGTACCCTGTCTTCTGAAAAGTCTCTTTCACGACAAAGAAAATCTATAACACCATCAACATTAGGTGCTTTCCATTCCAGCTGATAGTTATCCGTAACTTTTGGATGCAAAAAGATTTTCCGAATCTCGTTAGGGTCAGCATTAAACTCTACATCTTCCAGCCTAGGCAACACATCCTCGATGCTTCCATGCTTTTTTATCAGTTTCAAAGCAGTCTTGGGTCCAACACCCTTCACACCATCAGGATTAAAGTCTGTGCCCACAAGCATAGCCACATCTATGAGCTGCTCACGCGTAATCTCAAGCTCTTTGAGCACCTGCTCTAGCTTCATGACCTCAGGCACAACTTCAACATAAACACGCTTTCGCGGAACCTTGCGCCTACCACTTACAGTCACATTTCTCACCAGAGCAGTTGCACCAAAAAGCAAACTATCATAATCTTGGCTACCACAGTAGTCAGCATCGCCCTTTGTTGTCATGTAAGCAGCTTGGGATTCGCCTTCAGACGGCGCTTGAATCCAAGGAACACCCAACTCCGTGAGCAGCCGCTTCGAATCTTCAGGCATGTAATCCTTAAGCTTAGAAGTCATCTGAGCATAACTTCGAGCCTTCTCCATTTTTCCTTCCCGCACAGCCTGCTCATACTTCACCAGAGCCTCAGCCTTGACTTTGGCTCGCCGTTTAATCTCAGCCTCTTTAAGAGCAGGCGGCACCCCATCAAAAACATAAGCAACCTTTACACCCATCTCAACTAGATTAGCAGTTCGATAAAATAACCCACTCAAATGACTAGTTATCCTGCCAGAATAATCCTTTAATGGCGTTCCATCTGGCTGACGAATTATCGCCAAAAACTGATAAAGAGCATTATACGCATCAATAGCTACAGATTTCCCACTCAGACTCTTGAAATCAACCTTTGTTTTAGACACCAACGTCCTTAAATTTACACCCAAAGCTCTGCGCCACCAGACACTGGTTAAAGGCACCCAAAGAAGAGAAGAAACTTAAGAGCAACTATTTGCTCGGTTCAGTTAATTCAACTCTTCTTTTCCCTTTTGTGCGCTCTGACACATATATGAGACCTTCAATCTCCATCCTCATCAGAGTCTTGTTTAGTTCACTGAATCCTACGCCTTCATGAGTTCCCTTCACTAAATCAAACAAATCCGCATCTGTCATTGGACCCTTCCGCTCCAAAAGCTCCTTTATCTGCGTATACAGAGGATGAGACTTCCAAGTTTTCATCATTTCAATCCTTCACTCCTAAACCAAACTAAGCCACAGGCGTAGTGGACTTTTTCAACTGGCGAACATGCTTCATGAAGCTCTTATACCAACTCTCCATGTTAGGCATTATAGACGGACCAATCTTCTCAATAGCTTTCTTAAAGTCAGTCGCATCAACTTCCTTAGCATTAATGTCCCGCCGTAACGCATTTAGTCCAGCCTCTCTACAAAGCGCCTCGATGTCTGCACCTGAATACTTCTTTGTCAAAATAACTAACTGCGGCAAATCCACATCTTTTGCCAGCGGCATTTTTTCAGTGTATATTTTGAAGATTTTTAGCCTGCTATCTTGGTCAGGTTCTGGAACGTAAATCAAGCGGTCAAACCTTCCAGGTCGAAGAATCGCAGGGTCCACAATGTCAGGTCTGTTTGTTGCAGCGATAATAACAACATCCTCCAACGAGACTAACCCATCCATCTCGGTTAGAAGTTGGCTGATGACACGTTCTGTAACGCCACTGTCTGTGTAACCCATGCCTCTTCCAGGAACTAGGGAATCAAACTCGTCAAAGAATATGACCGTTGGAGAAGCCATCCGCGCTTTCCTGAAAACTTCCCTAATAGCCTTCTCTGATTCGCCTACCCACTTAGAAAAGACTTCTGGACCCTTTATTGTTATGAAGTTTGCTTCACTTTCTGTGGCAACTGCTCTGGCCAGCAAAGTCTTTCCGCATCCGGGAGGTCCATAGAGCATAATGCCCTTTGGGGGTCGTATGCCCATGCGAATGAAAACCTCAGGATTCTTGAGTGGCCACTCAACAGCTTCTCTGATATCCTCTTTTATTTCGTCTAAACCGCCTATTTCAGTCCAGTGAACACTAGGAACTTCTATGTAAACTTCCCTCATGGCTGTGGGCGTGATTTCCCTGTAAGCATTCAAGAAGTCTTCCATTCGAACCTCCATTTTCTCTAGAACACTAGGAGGAATACGCTCTTCTTCCAAGTTTATTTCTGGGAGGTATCTGCGTAATGCTTTCATGGCGGTTTCTCGTCCCAAAGAAGACAAATCTGCGCCCGTGTAACCATGAGACATCTTGGCTAACTTTTCCATGTCAACATCGTCTTTTAGCGGCATGCCTCTAGTGTGAATCTGAAGCACTTCAAAGCGTCCTTTTTGGTCAGGTACACCTATCTCAATTTCTCGGTCAAAGCGTCCAGGACGTCTCAAAGCAGGGTCAAGCGCCTCAGGCCTGTTTGTAGCGCCTATAACAATAAGGTAGCCTCTTCCTGAAAGTCCATCCATCAAAGCGAGAAGCTGAGCCACAACTCGTCTTTCAACTTCTCCAGTTACCTCTTCTCGTTTAGGTGCAATAGCGTCAAGCTCATCGATAAAGACTATGCTTGGAGCATTTTTCTGAGCCTGCTGGAACATTTCACGGAGTCTTGCTTCAGATTCGCCGTAAAATTTGCTCATTATCTCTGGGCCATTAATTGAGTAAAAGTTTGCCTCTGACTCGTTTGCAACTGCACGAGCTAGAAGGGTTTTTCCACATCCAGGTGGACCATGGAGCAATACGCCTTTTGGGGGTTCGATTCCAAGCCTTTGGAATAGCTCTGGGTGACGTAATGGGAGTTCAACCATCTCTCGGATTCGCTGAATTTCCTCATGAAGTCCGCCTATGTCCTCATAGGTGGTACGTGGTAATCCTTCTGTTTCAGGGGCGGGTTCAGCTAAGATTTGAACGCTTGTGCCGTGACCGATTCTCACGATTCCATGTGGACGTGATTTGGTTACTCTGAAGGGTATGGCATGTCCCAGCATCATGACTAGTGTTGTGTCGCCCTCCACGAATGTTCTTTCCATAAGCCTGTTTTTCACAAAGTTTGTGAAGTCGTCATCAACGTTTAGTTTCATGTCTATTGGGGCTAGAACTACGGTTGTTGCGTTTGTTACTTGTGCTGGACGAATTACAACTACTTCGTGCATTGCAACTCCCGCGTTTTTGCGTGTGAATCCATCAATTCGGATTATGTCTCTGTTTTGGTCTTCAGAATATGCAGGCCATGCTATGGCTGCGGTTTTTCTTTTTCCAGTAATTTCGATTACGTCGCCCGCTGAAATTCCCAGTTTTTGCATGGTTGGCTGGTCAATTCGGGCGATTCCACGATAAACGTCACGCTGTCTAGCGTCTTCTACTCTAAGTTGTACTTCGCTCACTTGTTTTCCTTCCTTTGTGTGTGATCGTGAAGCTTCACGTTTTTCGAAGGAAGCCATTCGTATATAAGCTTTGACGAAACTAGAGCCTAGTTAATCCCAAGGTCTGTATTTGACCGACTCCTTCAATGGCGGCCATTCTTTTTTCTGTTTCGTCTGCAATTCCTTCTTTTTCCTCTAGAACCATGTTGACTTTCAGTGCACATAGCCCGAAAGCTATGGGTTCTTCAGCAAATCGTTTTATTGAAGCAATATCTGATAATTGCTTTGTTATTTTTTCTTTCAACACTTCAAGGTCAATTGTTGATTCTGTTGGAAAAATTTTGTAAACAATAATTATCTTTCCCATTGTTTTTTATCTCCTAAAGTCTTGCTGATATATTCTTTCACAGTGTGAAGGGGAATCCCTACACTTTTGGAATGTGAACTAGCATGCTAGACGATAAGCTGACCTATTAACCTTACTATGTAGGAATCTGATACAGTGATTCATTAAGATTTGAGTAAAAATGCGAGTAATTGCGAAGTGTGAATGCTGTTCGGTGACAAAATGGGCATCTCCTGATTTGTTGAGACAAAAATTTGGTTAAGCTAACACTAACCTAACCTGAGTGATTCATGCAGTCTAGATGGCAACTCTTTAATTTGTTGCGAAACAAATTGTTTAGTAGTGATTTTGTATGAAACTCCCAGAATATGTTTCTGTACAGGAAGTAAAAAGAGTCTGTGCTGAACTTAAAATCAGAGACTGGACTTTACTAAAAAAGGCTGAAGTGTTACCTGAAGAGGCTAAAGCAGTATTGGCTGAGCTTGAAACTGGAGACCTGAAAATCAGGCTTGAAGATTTTAAGTTAGGACTTGAAGTTGAACTTGAACATGGAATTCGTTTTCCTGAAGCAAACGTTACCAATAACCATCCCATATTAACGGGAAAAATCGTGTTTGCACACTTTAAGGAATCGCTAGATTATTATCAGCGTTTAGAAGTGGCTGAAATCGAGGGTGACCTTCTGAAGGCAGTTGTCAGCAAAGATGCCGCTAAAGTTGCGGCTTTGTATGAAAAACTTGTGAAAGCAAAGCTAGAGCTAAGTCAGGTAGAATCAGACCTGCTTTGATGTTTGTGCATTGAATAATATGGTTTTCTGCAGTTCAAGAGCCTAAACCACGAAAACAATGTACCCTCAAAAGTTATGCTTTAAAAAAGTAGAAAGAAATGAAACGCAAAAAGGTTTCATTAGTTTATTCTTGGTTGTTTAGGATTTTTAGTCCCAGCATTGCAAGAACGGCAGCGCAGCCTAAGTCTGCTAAATTCCAAAGGCCATCAACTATGACGTCAAGTATAGAACCGTATCCTTCTGCTAGCCATATGAAGCCACTTATTGAACTGAAAAGAAATGTTGCAGCCCATAGTAACAGGAAGTATCCTATAAGTTGATTCTTGGAAAAGCCCTCTACAAATTTTACTAAAGATTCATTCATTTTTTTTATCTCCTAGTATTAATTTGCATGTTTGCTAGTAGTATATTAAACTTTTATCTGCAGACTGAAAATTCAATTATGCTTTAGTTACGTTATTTTAGTGCATTTATTTAGTATGTGTTGAATATAGTTTGAATTTGAATTTTGTTATTTGAAAGCGAGTAAAGAGCAAAAGGAATAAACACCCAAAAAAATACATATTATGTCTGGGGTCTGAACAGATGAAATTCGGGTCAGGTAAGCTCTTAATTTTACTACTTGTTAGTGGATTTGTTTTAGGTTTTAACGTGAACTTTTGCACCGCACAAGACTACACAGAGGTTGGGGGCATAATAAATTCCGACACAACATGGACCCTAGAAAACAGCCCCTACCTCATAACAACTACTGTTCAAATACCAGAAGGCGTCGTGCTCACTATCCAGTCTGGCGTAACAGTGAATTTTGCAGGAGATGGTGACATGTTTTTGGTACATGGAACAATCTTTGCCCACGGAACAGTTGACAACAAAATTTCTTTTAACGGTAATGGAGCAACAACCTTCTTTAACGCTGAAGCACGCAGTGCTATTTTTGATTTTGAGTATTGTGTAATTAAAGATGGGGGTAGATTATGGCAGATTACTGGGGGTAATGCACAAGTTATCTTGCGTTATTCTGAACTGGTAAATATTACAAGCTATTCGCAGTTCAGTCAGACAAAAACAGACAACTATATTGAATTCAACATCTTCATGAACACAGCTGGCTTTACCTTATATGATTGGTGGGAAGACACAAGCGCACCTGCTTTGAGATACTACATCAGATATAATCTTGTTAAAGGAAACAAAGACACCTTTTTGGATTGTATTTCGAATCGCAATAGTACAGAATTTATCGTTAATTACAATTCGTTTGTTGACCCAAGTGGAATTTTCATACAGCAAAATGGGGGTAATCACGCAGCAATCAACGCGATAGAAAACTATTGGGGAACATCAAACACAGATTTAATCGATTCACTGATTTATGATGCAAATGATGACATCAATAGTCCTGGAGCAATAGAATATTTGCCAATTCTAACGGAACCGCACCCAGATGCACCCACACTTCCAATCATTGTTAATTTCGACTATTCTCCTGCTGTGGTTTATGTAAATGAAGAATTAACTCTTCAAGCAACAGCAAGCTACTATGGTACATACAGTGTAAGTGCTGAATATGCTTGGGATTTTGGTGATGGAGTAACTATTCGAACCGATTCTACGTCAATCCAATACACGTATGATGCTTCAGGCAGTTATGATGTGACGTTGACAGTTACTGATGAGCATGGCTTTACAAGCAGCACCACAAAAAGTGTAAGTGTTGTTCAAGATGAAACGGCTCCGAGCACAGTTGACGACTATGAAGACTTATGGTATAAAGCAAACATTCCCATACTTTTGACTGCTTCTGACCAAGAAAGCGGTGTTGCAGAAACATATTATCGAATTAATGGTGGTGCAACAAAGACAGTTAGTGCTGATGGCTACCCATTCATCACTACTGAAGGTGCAAACAATATTTTGGAGTACTGGAGTGTTGATGTTGCAGGAAACGAGGAGCCAGTAAATACAGTATCTGGAATAAAGTTGGACAAGTCGTCTCCTGTTTCTTCGATTAATTTAGATGGCACACAAGGAACAGATGGATGGTTTACATCAGATGTTACAGTGTCACTGCTCTCATCTGATGCAGTTTCTGAAGTTGATCGAACAGAATACAACTTAGACAACAGCGCATGGGACATTTATACTGCCCCCTTTGAAATCACAGATGAAGAAGCTACCGTAGTTTACTACAGGTCAATAGACCAAGCTGGGAATGTTGAAGCAACAAAAACTGAAACTGTGAAGTTGGACAAGACGGTTCCTTTTGGGTCTGTTCTGATTAATGACGATGCAACATACACAAACTTGGTGTCCATAAATTTGACACTGTCTGGAGATGATGATGTTTCAGGTATTTCTCAGATGCGATTTAGTAATAGTGACATAGAATGGAGCAGTTGGGAAACATATTCAACGTCTAAAGCGTGGACTCTAGTAGCTACTGGTGGAACACGAACAGTTTATGTGCAGTTCAAGGACAACGCTGGTCTGGTTTCAGAATCATACACAGACACCATCATATTAGACACCACCAAGCCTACAGCCGACGCTGGACAAGACCAAACAGTAACTGTAGACATGCCCGTAACGTTCAACGCTAGCGCGTCCAGCGACAATCTAGCCATAGTCAGCTATGAATGGGACTTTGGAGACAACTCTACAGGCACAGGCGAAACAACAACTCACACCTATACTGCCGAAGGCGAATACACAGTTGCGCTAACAGTCAAAGACGCTTCAGGCAACACAGGCACACACCAAATAACCGTAACAGCAAAGTTGCCCGAAGAATTCCCGCTGTTTTACGTGATTATAATAATACTTGTAGTAATGGTAGCCGTAGCAGCCGCAGCAGTGTTCTTATGGAAAAACGAATAACAAAGAATGCATATAATGCGCCAAAAATATAATTAAAATAAATACAAAAAGGCAAACATCTCAAAAGATAACTACCAAAAACTCCAACTAGTCTTCAATTACTTGCTTCACTAAGTCCTTGTTTTCTTTTAGCCAATTGATGATTACCGATTTGTTCTTTTCCATCATGTCCTCTGCCATCCCTGCGAACATGGCTGGAACGGTTTTGCCTATTTCTGTTTTAAGTTTAGAAATCAATTCATCTTCAGCATTCAAGGTTTTTGGCTCCATTTAACTGATGGTTTAATTATACAAAAAGGCTTATAGCTGTTGTTTATTTTTTGGTCTTTTTTGTAGAGCGGCGGCTTTGTCGAAATTGTCCACCTATTCTGCGTCCTGTAGCGGCGTCAAGTATTATTGTACGTTTTTTCTGTTTCTTTTTATGCCTTACTTTTAGGGTCCACACGGGCAACAAAACAAGTTCAGAAGATACAGGGATAACGCCTAACGTTAATCTTAATATCGAGTAAACTTTGTCTCGTCCCATCTTTACTTTAGGTATTCGGGGAATTTCCTTGGGAAGCCGTGGAATAAACGTGATGTCTTCGTCATCATCTAAGTCTTTGAGTTTTCCGGCACTCTTTGTCATCACCTTCTGAAACAGCATTGCATCTTTTTCAAGAGAAACCATTGCCCCTGTTGTTGCGCTTAAGTAGTAAGTGTCCACTTCTTCTTTTCTGAAAAAGAAAAGATGTTTTGCTTTGCGAGTTGCAGTAACCTTCCAGAGGGGCATGTGAGAAAAGCTTGCATCATAAAATTCTTCTTTTTTGCTAAAGAATCCCCCTTCTAGCCATGTTTTAGCTTTCTTAAATGCTTCAACTTGAGTTATTCGTGTAGGAACAGCTAAAACTTCTCCCAGAACGTTCTTGGATGGCTCAAAGCCGAATTTGGATAGCCAGTACAGGTATTCTTCGTCGCCTTTTACTTTGCTTTTCTTTACATCTTTGGTTCTGACAAGCGAGTTAAGTGCCTTTTCAACGTCTTTAACAAGCACATTCAGGTTTGTTGCAATGTATTCTGCGGAGACGCTTTGTCTGACCGAGTTGAGCAGTAGTTTTATTCGTTCTGTAAGCGATTTTTCTGGAACAAGGGTCTGTTGGGTGGTCTTTACTGACTTTTGCTTTTTTTGTTGCACTGGGGTTTGGAACTTGTTGAAGAACTGTTTTGTTTCAGCAGATATCGAGGCGGGGATTTCTTGTTCATCAAGTGTCTTGTGCTCAGTTACTAGCCATCTGACCTGAAAGTTCACTACGTCATCGTAAACGTCTGGAGACAGCATAAGAAATTCTCCTGTTCGAAGGCTTGGAAGTTTTTGCAGAACAGTTTCGGCGTGTGTGGGGTCTATTGATTGGATGATTTGTTTTACTCGTGCGATGTCTTGCTGGGTCATCATTCTCCCCAAACACCAAGTGTTAACCTGTGCAAGGGCTTTGTAGTCAATGTCTGTTATGTTTTGGGTGGCTGCTACAAGTCCAACTCCATATTTTCGTGCCTGCTTAAACAAAAAGGCGTATGCCTCTTTAGGGGGAGGATTTCGTGGATAAGGCGGAATGTATGGAGCAATCTCGTCTACGTAAAAGAGCAACTGGATATCCTCTGAGGGATTTTTTAGCATCCAGCAATAAAGTTCCCTTAGAAGGGTAGCTAAAAAGAACTGTTTGTCGTTTGTGGAACTAAGAGTGTTCATGTAAATAATGTTGAGCGGCACCTTTCCATCGCTCTTGTCCATGAACATGTCCATGTCGATTTGCACTCCCTTCTGAAACATGAGTGAAGGCGTTCCCACAGTAAGAAACCTTAGTTTACGGGCAATCTCTTGTGGCTCCCGTTTTGTAACAAAACTCTGCAGCGTATCAGCAATTTCTGTAGGCGGTTTTAGAACGATTTCAGCCATGTGCCCCATATCCCTGATTGTTTCGCCTTTGCGCCACAAATACTCCAGAATTGTGAACAGGTATGCTTTAGCTCCTTTTCCAGCATCTGAAGATAGGTCGTATCCAAGAAAGCTTGAAAGTGAAGTAGCCGTCAAGTCAATGGCTAGAATAGCTTCTTCGTGGGGAGTGTCTTCTGATGGAAACGAGAGCGGATTAACGCTGATGGGGATACCTTTGCTGCTTGCAGGCGTAAATATTGCTACTCGCGCCTTTTCGAAGTACTCTTCCTGTATACTCAAAGGTATTCCATGGCGCTCCAGTTCTTCAGGGTCTCCTTTTAGGGCAAGAGAAGAAATGTCGCCTTGAGGGTCAACTATGACCAGTGGAATGTCATGACGTATCGCTTCTTCCATAATGCATTTGCAGAGCACAGTTTTGCCTGAGCCGCTGGCTCCAAGCGCCATCAAGTGTCTGTGAAGAGCTTCTACAGGTAATTCAACCTTTGTTTCGGTTCCCTGTTGTTTGCCTAAAAAGAACGACACTGTTATTTCCATCCTCGTAAGATTTACACTTGCGGTTTTTATTTATCTATCTCCTACACATTGGACAAGTTAACTGCTCATGGGATTGATTTCTTACATAAAATTTACATAATATATTGACTAAAATAGCTAATCTAACATCAAATTTAATGTTTCTTTGCAAGGTGTGGATATTAAGTAAAATGCCAATAAACACGAAGATTACCATTTTAGCTGTTGTATTTGTAGTAGTTGCTTTAGTTTTTGTTACATTCACCGCAAACAACGAATCACCAACTCCAGAACCCAATGAACTAGTTCATGAAAAGAAATGGGGAATCTATGCCCTAGATTTAGAAACACAAAAAACGGACTTAATCTATTCATCGGAAAACAAGATTACAAAGATACGACTATCCAATTCTGGGAGTCAACTAGTTTTTGCTCACGAGTTTGGCAACAGCGCCGAATGCGTAACAGAAGGTTCACCTGTGAATCTTTGTCAAGAAATTTGCAGCATCGATGTTAACGGCGAAAACTACAAACGAATTACGAACAACAATTTTTGGGACTTGATTCCATGCTGGACTGAAGATGATTCTCAAATCGTTTTTCTTTCTTACCGTGAAACCTTAGACCTCTTCATTATGGATGCTGACGGAAGCAATACTGTGTTTGTTTATGATTCTGGCGGTCACGACGTCGACCTGCACTACTCTAATGGAAAGATGGCTTTCACAAGAGACAGCCAAATATGGATAATCAACGAGGACGGGACAGGGCTAACTCAGGTTACTGATCCGCCTCGAGCAGGCGAATGGGGCGCCGCTGTTTTGCCGTTTGGAGATTACGACCCTAACTTTAATTCTGATGGAACAAAGATAATTTTCGAGCGACTGGTTGACGATGAAACCACTCATGGCATCTACGAGATTTACATGGTTAATGTTGATGGCTCTAACGAAACTTCACTAACAAATACGCGTTACACTCAGGGCATAGCTTCTTGGTCGCATTCAGACGAAAAAATCGTGTACATGGTAAGTGCTATAGGAACTGAAGGCTATTATGACCTTTACATGATGAATTCTGACGGTTCAGAACAGTGTAACATTACTCCCGACTATTTTCCGACAGAATTTTTGTGCCAGCATCCAATTTTTTCAAAAGATGACTCAAAAGTCTTTTTTGTCGGCGAATGGTACTTGGATTAAACCATTTAATCAGGTATTTACGTTAAATTCATTTAGGAACAAACGTATATACTTTAAGCATCAATATATTATATAGCCCAAAGGGAGGGAGATAAAGCTGCTTAAAGAATCAAGCGAGCAAAACACTGTACGCATAAAACCCAAACAGGACAGCCCACGACACCAAGAACTAAAAAATATCATGATTCAAAACGTTGTCACTATACCTCCTGAAAGCACATTGTATGAGGCCGCCCGAATAATGGGTGAACAACACATCGGAAGCCTGATAGTTGTAAAATACAAAACGCCAGTAGGCATAATCACAGAAAGAGACCTATTGCGTGAAGTTGTGGACAAAGAGATTGCCCTAGAGAAAGATTGGTTAGCTGGAGGCGCAAGCATAAAAGAGGAAAAAGTTGAGAAAATTATGTCTTATCCGCTGATTGCTATATCAATAAACTCCAGCATAAAAGAGGCGGCTCAAAAGATGATTGAGAAGAGAATTCGGCGCCTCCCAGTTAGTGAACACGGAAAGGTCGTGGGCATCATAACCGCCGCTGACCTTATCAGGAGTTTGCCTGAAAGCCAAGAGCCCATGCGGGCGTGGTTTGAAGTTGACTATTTCATGAGCAAAGAGGTCATAACTGCTGGTGAAGAAACGCCAGTAGAAACTGTAGCAAAAGTTATGGGTGAAAAAAGCATAGGCAGCATTATTGTAACCCGAAATGGAGCGCCAATAGGAATCTTCACTGAAAGGGACTTGCTCACCAAGTTCTTGGCAAAAGACCGCTCATTGAAGGTAGAAGTAGGGACATCCTGCTCATCGCCACTCATCACTGCGCCCATAGGCATTAGTATTCAAGATGCCGCTGCCATCATGACGTCAAAACACATCAAGAGATTACCGATTACCAAAAAAGGAAAACTGGTGGGCATTCTTTCGGCGCGTGACTTGGTAGAGGCATACGCACGAGCAAAGTAGCCCAGCTTGAATCAGGTATTGTGTTTGTGTTAGCTGCTGTTAGTTGCTGTTTTTTCTGAATGCGCTTTTTTCCGTAGGAGTAAGCCTTCTCCAAGGAACATAATAAACGCGATTGCGTTTGTTGCTAGCAGATAGAATAGGGCAAGGTTTGGGATTTGGCCCGTTGTGAAGAATTGAACAGAAATGATGATGGTCTCTACGATTAGAATGCCTAGAAAAAATAGGGAATAGCACATTAGTCTTGGAACTAGGTTTCGTCCAATCCAGATGTGTCCGCTGATGCTTGTTTTTTCTTTGACGACGTATTCTCCAGTTTTGTTTTTCTCAAGTAATCCCGAGTTTTCGAGTTTTTGCAAATGCCAGTATGCTACGCTTGGACTACTCAGGTTTGCGCCTCTCATGACTTCTCGTGGACCCACAGGTTTGCCCTTTTTCACCACATACGAGTACACGTTCAGTGTTGTGCCTTCAGGCTCTTGTCCTACTGTAGTATTCACGTTCATTTCCTCGGTTCAATGAATACTTCCACGCCAAACTCGTCAAGTGTGAATGTTGTGTCTTCAGGCAAAACACTGTATACGTATCCGTCAGCTGTTTGTTCCACGAAAACTTGTATGCTGTCTTCTGAGAGTGCAGAATCCGTCCAGTTGTCAACTGTTACCCGAGTGTTTATTATGGTGTTGAACACGATTTCTTCAGTCTTCAGCTTCTCAAGCTTTTCAGCTTCAAAGTACTTGCTTTGCACTGCTCGTGCGTCTGTTACTGCAATTAGCCGTGACTCATGAGGTGCCCAAATTTCGTTGAATGCTTCAGGCGTACCTCTAGGTGGTATTTCCAGAACTGCGAAGCCATGAGTATCCAATGCTGATTCTTGCAGTAAACTTCTGCTGTCCCAAATGAGCACTGCGTCCATCGGCTGTTCGTTGGGTGGCCAATAGGCTGGGCGTTCTACTTCGATTCTACCGGTTACGTCTACCCATGTTCCGTTCATGTTGATTTTTGTATAAGCTAGCTCGTAGTTGATGTAGTATTCTTGGATTTTCACACCTTCTATCCACTCGCCATCAAGTTCTGGGTCACCTTGGTAATCAAAGCTTTCTTCGAAACCAGCGCCTCTATTGTTAGGAACCCACGACACAGTATAGTGAACGCCGTCTACCCATGCTTCTTTTGCCGTCCATGTCCGACCAGACTCCGAGCTTGAGTAGCCGCCTGAATTGTCTTCTGGCAATGTGTAATCCTGTAACTGAGCATCAAACGTCACAGAAGAAACGTTGGCAGGTTCATCAGAGTTGTTGGTAACGTTAAGGACAACAAAGTAGGAAAGGTTAACCCTTTTGTCGTTTTCAACGTCAGGAGTAACGCTGAAGTTGGCATACAACACTTCACTGGTTATGTCAGACGTAAAAGCCTCAGAAGGAGGTTTTAGGTATGGCTTGATGTTACCTGGGGACAGTTCTGCAATTAGCAGAGGAGAAGCAAAGGTAGTCCCAACTAGTAGCGAAAGTATTCCAATGATGACAAATTTTGTTCCGTTTTTCATTTAATTCACCACTTTAGCCTTGCCAAAAAGTGATTATTAGCTCTGATTATAGAACAGTTTCGTTCTATTAATAGAACGGCAACAAATTAAAGCATCAATGATGAGTGGTTAAACGCAAACGCATGCTTGTTATTTGCTGTTGTTCTCACTTTCTAACAGTGATTCAACACAATCCGCAAAACATTGATTTTCATCAAACCGCTTTTTTGTTGCCTCCTGCAGATAATGACAAAAAAGCTTGTCCAAAAACTTGTACCCTAAACCAAAGATTTTTTGCAATCCCTCGTGAAACTCTCTAATGTTTCCGGGCAGATCATTCCGTTTAACATTGAAGTCTGTTTCTAGAAAAACCCAAATTGCCCGTTTTGGACTATTCCCTAGCGAATCTAGTCCTTTCTCAATTACTTCTAGAATCAGCGTATCAACATAATGACGTGGCAATTTAGGCACCAAAAGGTGTTATGTGTCAATCCTTTTTTGTTAACATCTTCACGCGCGTTTCGATGAAACTTGTTATTTTTTCTTCATTGTATTCCTTTTCTGATTCCTGCTTTTTGAGAAGCTCTCTGATTTTTTTCAACAACTCCTCAACATGAACAGGTTTAACAAGAAACGCGTCAGCACTATTATTCACTGCCTCTATAGCGTTGTCCATTGACGGAAAGCCAGTCAGCATTATTTTCATCATCTTAGGTGTGGTCTCCTTTAGCTGACCTAAGAGTTTAGTTCCATCAATATCAGGCAAACGCCAGTCAACAATAGCCATGTTATAAAAATTTGCAAAAGACTTGGCGATTGCTTCTTTTCCATCTTTGGCAGAATCTACAACAAAACCTTGATCTTCCAGCGTCAGCACCAAAGTCTGCCTTATTGTTTTATCATCATCAATAATTAGAATTCTTGCAGCTTTACTCATTTAATGCACACTCGATGTTTACAAAAACTGGTGCCCCAAGTCGATATAAAACATGTGAAAAACCAATAAGGAGCACTATACATTAGTCAAAATCCACATAAAATCAAACTCAAAAATCAAACCAAAATACAACACCAACAAAAAACAACTAACCTTAATTCACTGCACATCACAAAAGTCCCACAGTTTTTGTGACAAACTTTTAATCTTTCAATAGTATCTGTTTTGGTTGGCGGGTCTAGGCGGGGGGCTAGGGGTCCCCTGAACCGTAAACCCTCTACACGACGGGCTGAATGCTTTGGCGAGGCGTCAAAGACCGTCAGGCACCTCAGTCCTCTAACCGTGACTATCCGTCCTCTTAGGCTGGCGGTCATGGAGCTGCCTTCGTAGGGATGCAGTTCACCGTGTCTACCAGGCGAACCTGGCCAGGCCCGGGAGGGAGCAACCTAAGCTTGGACGTTCAGCGCTTAGGGGACCGCGGATACGAGTTCAGAGGTTGAGGAAACTGGCGAAAACTGGGCGTCGAACCAAGGTGACCCGCCACTTTCAGCAGATTTGCAGTCTATTAGTATCCTAATAGAGGTGCATTGTTGAAAACAACCTTTTTTCAAAAAATTGTATGCATCACAAAAACTTGGTAACGAGTAGAACTGACTTTTTTTGGATAGTTTTTATAGTTTGGTTTGCTTTTTGGTATGAGTTGTTGTTGCCTAGTGAGGTAAATCTGATGAACGTGAAATGTTTCAAGGTTGGATACTTGTCTACTAACTGTTATGTTGTAAGCTGTGAAAAAACCAAACAAGCAGCTGTTATCGACCCTGGACTAGAAAGCGAAAGAGAAGCTGAACCCATATTGGATTACATCAAACAAAACCGCCTAAGCATCAAATACATAATTAACACTCATGGTCACCCTGACCACATATCAGGAAACATGACGATAAAACAGGCAACAGGTGCATCTATTCTAATTCACGAAAACCACAAAGGACGCGCTAACGCCGACAAAAAACTCCGCGACGGAGACGTAATACACGTAGGCAACTTCAAACTAGTTGTTTTGCACACTCCGGGACACACAAAAAGCGGCATATGCCTCTTGGGAGATAATGTTGTTTTCACAGGAGACACCTTGTTTGCAGGTTCCATAGGACGAACAGACTTTCCTGGCGGCTCTTTTAACGAGTTGATGGCTTCAATAAAGACCAAGCTTTTGCCCTTGCCCGACAGCTTCAAAGTTTACCCAGGACACGAATCATTTTCCACTATAGGCGACGAAAAGAAATACAACCCGTTTTTGCAGACCTAACCAAACTGCTGAGGAAGAACTATGGAACTTGAGCTGAACAGATCAAATGGTCCATTCAGCTTAGAACACACCTTAGATTGTGGGCAACTTTTCAGATGGCAAAAACTAAATGACTGGTGGTATGGCGTTGTCACAGACCGTGTAGTCAAAATAAAACAAAACAACCAAACATTATGTTTCCAGTGTTTTCCAGAAACAAAAAACCATGGTTTCATCGAGAATTATCTAAGATTAGACGACAATTTGAATTCTGTTTTGTCCAAAATATGCAAAGACAGTTACATGCAAAAAGCAGTTGACCGTTTTTGTGGACTCAGACTATGCCGACAAGAACCGTGGGAATGCCTCATCAGCTACATCTGTGCAACATACAAGAGCATCCCAGCCATCAAAAAAATGATAGCCAACATCTCCAGATGCTTTGGAAAAAAGCTAACCTTTGACGGCACAAACTTTTACACGTTCCCAAAACCAAACAAACTAGCTCAAATCAGCCCCAAAGACTTGCGAAGCTGCGGCTTAGGGTTTAGGGCTGAACGAGTCTTGAAGACAGCACAACTGATTGACAACGGAGAACTAATTCTGGAAGATTTGAAACATTTAGATTACCACAAAGCTAAGCGAAAGCTGTTGGGTGTGCCTGGGGTGGGACATAAAGTTGCTGACTGTGTTTTGTTGTTTTCTTTAGAAAAACTTGAGGCATTTCCGATTGATGTGTGGATGAAACGTGCAGCCACAAAACTGTATGCTAACCACTTTGACTCCTCATTTATTCAAAGAATCACAGGCAAAGGCTCACTTACACCAAAAGAATACGAGACAGTCAGCTCTTTTGGAAGAGACTATTTTGGAGAATATGCTGGTTACGCGCAGGAGTACCTGTTTCATTATCTAAGAACATTGAACCAACTTTGACTATGCCAAAGTGTGCTTATCCTTTTACTACGCCCAACGGAACCAGCCGAACAGCCTTTGTTGCGATTCCAGCACGGTCACTTACTTCCACGACTTTATCCACATTCTTGTATGCGGGGTCAGCTTCTTCAGCCAAAATAACAGAACTAGCTGCTCTAACAGAAATGCCTCTGCCTTCTAGTGCCTGTTTTACGTCTGCACCCCAGAATTTTCGTTTCGCAGCTGACCTGCTCATCATGCGTCCTGCTCCGTGAGCTGTGGAACCAAAAGAAAGCTCCATAGCCTTATGTGTCCCCACCAGCAGCCACGAACTGGTGCCCATGCTTCCAGGTATAATTACAGGCTGCCCTATAGTTCGGTAATCTAATGGAACATCTTTGTGGTCAGGTGGGAAGCATCGTGTTGCACCTTTTCTATGGGTCCAAACTTTGGTTCTTTTTCCTTCTATGGTGTGCTCTTCAATTTTTGCTATGTTATGAGCAACATCGTAAACCAAATCTAATCCCAAATCGTCAGACGATTTCTTGAGAACCTCTTCAAAACTCTGGCGAACCCAATGAGTGATAACTTGACGATTAACAAAAGCATAGTTAACTGCACACGCCATAGCCTGATAGTAATCTTGTGCTTCATTGCTTGTAGCTGGTGCGCAAGCAAGCTCTCGGTCAGGTATTGAAATATTGTATTTTTGCACTGCGCGTTCCATGACACGCAGATAATCGGAGCAAGTCTGATGCCCTAACCCACGGGAGCCACAGTGAATCAAAACTGTAATCTGTCCTTCATGAGTAACCCCGCAGGTTTTGGCTACTTTTTTGTCATAAATCTTGTCAACCTTTCCAATTTCCAAGAAGTGGTTCCCTGAACCAAGTGTACCGCTTTGGGGAAGACCTCTTGACTTTGCTTTAGATGAAACCTTATCTGGGTTAGCACCTTCCATACAGCCTCTTTCTTCACAATGCTCAATATCTTCAGGTCTACCAAGCCCTTTTTCTACTGCCCATGACACGCCCTGTGTTATCAACTCTTCAAGGTCATGCATGTTTAGTCTGAAATCTTTGCGACAGCTACCCAGCCCACTGGGAACATTTTTGAATATCTTGTCGGTAAGCGCAGCAAGATACGGTCTAACATCGCTTTCAGAAAGGTTAGTGGTTAACAGGCGGACTCCACAGTTAATATCGTAACCTACTCCTCCTGGACTTATGACGCCTTCGTTATAGTCTGTAGCAGCCACACCACCTATTGGAAAACCGTATCCTTCATGGCCATCCGGTAGAGTAATTGCATGCGTATAGATGCCCGGCAAATGAGCAACGTTTGCACACTGGTCAAGTGTTCTATCAAGTTTTATTTTTTCTATGAGCTGTTCATCAGCAAACACTATTCCTGGAACACGCATACCCTGTTTGTAGCTTTTGGGTATTCGCCAACTGTATTCGTCAATTTTTTCAATGGGAACCGATGGTGCGCGTTCGCGGAAATTTCTGGGCCTGCTCATGAAAACACCTTTAGGTATTGTCTTGGAGAGGGAACTTATAAATTGTGAGTGGCATGCTACGTGCTGTGTTTCATTTTATTTTCAACTGTTGATTCATCAAACTTAGGGTATTTTTGTCGTAAATGTTGATACCACAATCTTTAAGAACCGCTCTAAGCAATGACCATATAAATCGGATGTAGATGAAATGTCAGGTGAAGAACCATCTGAAAATGAAGAGCTAG